>JABMQV010000538.1 GCA_013203065.1 Desulfobacteraceae bacterium
TCACATTACATTGGAAGTCCTCTCTTTGGTCCCTGTCTCGTTCTGTAATTGAGGCCATTACGAATTTATTTCAGACCAGGTGGGTCTGGTTGAAAAACGGGACGAGGGGGACCTCAATGAATATCCAGAGGATGTAAAAGAAGATCATCACTTCTTAATCAACTGGCTCAGTGAACTGGGACAGAAATATAAGGATAAAATTCGTATCGAGATCACCAATGCCTCATCGTTTCGCGGGGTCTATAAATCGGTTCGCCACTGGACCCAGACCTATCCCACCTTCATCGTGAACAAGAAAGAAAAATACAGCGGCAGGGATAAAGCCCACCTCGATCTCATCCTCCAAGGCCATTTGGGTGGTTCATAAAGGCGTCATCCAAATGGCCATCGACCATGCCGAGCACAAGATATCCGCCAAAAATATCCTCTTCGGGCTGAGCCATTTCTTGACCCTGGCCCTTCCCCCGGACTGGGGGATAACCAGAAGCTACCTCCCGCCCGACGTGCACACCAATGTGAGACGAGGTGAACTCCTCTGGGTGGACGCCGGACAGACGGACCAGGTCGTCTATCATCCCACAAGGAAAATTGCCCTGGATCTTATCATCGAAGTGAAACGGGGGAAGCGAGACCATTTCAAAGCCAAGGGCGTTGCGGTCCATTCCGAGGGATCGTTGACCATCAACGGCCATGAAGCCTCTTATATCCTGGGGGAGGTGGGAACGGGATTCCTAAAGAAAAAACGGGTCAAGACCTTAAGGCTTTACTTCCATTGCTCGCAATTGGAGCGCACGATTATGATCAGCTTTACCGGGACCTGCCAGGAGGCCGATATCATGGAAATCTTTGAATCTCTTCCGGAATCCAAGTGCCACTGATTCCTTTCGAACCGACTCTCAAAGACCCGATTAAGACAAGCCAGTTCGCTTCACTTACACTTCCCATAAGCCAAAGTGATTCCAATAAGTTCCAAGACGATAATTGCATTTTCCTCAAAATCTGATAGCCTTTCCATCCATTCGCTTCGCTCATAACTGGGAGGCTGGACTACAAGTCACGCCGTTATCCTGTCAAAAAGTGCTGAACCGTGACAGGATAGTGAGCAAAACATGACCGCAAGAAAAAGGAGGGGAGTATCATTATGCAAGTTTTTGGGTCTGCTGAACTACGGGAAGATGTTCTGGAAAGGAATCTCTGCATCGGATGCGGTGCCTGTATGGAACTTTGCCCCTACTTCTTATCCCACAGGGGCAAGACAGCCATGCTTTTTTCCTGCTCCCTTTCTGAGGGGAGATGCCATGCCTATTGTCCCAAGGTTGAAGTCAATCTCGATGATCTGTCACGGAAATTTTTTGATACATCCTATGAGGGAACCCCCCTTGGGTCCTACCTTTACGTGAAGACGGCCCGGGCAGGCGGGCAAATCGGCAATGGCGATTTTCAGGCAGGAGGAACCGTATCTGCCTTAATGAATTTTGCTCTGAAGAAAGGCTATCTAGATGCGGCGGTCCTCACGGATAAGGAAGGCATCCTCCCGGTGCCTCGTCTGGTGACAAATCCTGAAGATATCTTTAAATGTGCTGCTTCCAAGTACACGGCCGCGCCAACACTCTTGGCCTGCAATCAGGCGATCAAAAAGGGATACAAGCGCGCAGGCGTGGTGGGTACCCCCTGTCAGGCCCTGGCCCTGGCCCAAATGCGGTCCAACCCCTTGGAGGAGAAGGATTTCACCGACCCTGTGGGCCTTGTTGTGGGTCTTTTTTGCACATGGGCCCTGGATTTTAGAACATTTGAGGCCTTCATCTCTGAACGCCTGGATCTAAACAAGATAGCAAGGTTTGATATCCCGCCCCCACCTGCCGAGGTCATGGCTGTCTTCTCCGACGATGACAAGACAGAAATCTCTTTGGACGAAATAAGGCAATGCATACCGGAGACGTGTACCTATTGTATCGATATGACCGCTGAATTCTCTGATATATCCGTGGGTGTACTGGAGGGTCGTCCTGACACA
>JABMQV010000539.1 GCA_013203065.1 Desulfobacteraceae bacterium
ATGAATCGGTTTCTCTATCTTGCCACTCACCATGCATCCGATATTCTTGAGCAGCACCTTTGCCATTATTCCACCTCCGTTTCTAATGTGATGATTTCAATGACCTTGCACACCCCGTTGTGGGAGCATTCCAAGAATATCCCTCACCTACTATCAATTATCAATGCCCTGTGACTTCCCAACGAATTCAAGGGTGATAACTGGGGATTTCTAAAGTGGGGATCGGGTGTTTCTTTCCAGCGCTCTCTCAAAGTGAATTTAGTTCTCACTTCCGCAGTGGCTGATATTTGGGGTTTTCTCCTCCTGAACCCTTATCAGCTTCTCCATGCTCTTAGCAAAACCCCAAATATCAGCCACACTACGACGACAGGTTTAGAGAGCGCTGGAAAGAAACAGCTGATCCCCACGGTGCCCCCGGTTTTCTAATAAGAACTTACTCCCTCATCGATTATCTTTCGAACCTTTTCCGGGTTTGCAGGCAGATCATAGATGCGCTCCCCCACCGCATCCGCAATGGCATTTAAGACCGCAGGAGCCGTGGGGATCAATGCCGGTTCGCCGACCCCCTTTGCTCCAAACGGCCCTGTGGGCTCAGGGTCCTCCAGTATGATTGTTGTGATCTTTGGCATATCCGAGCAGGTCGGTATGTGATACTCCCCCATGGAATCGGTTACGCCAGGTATGTACTCTTCCATCAGGGCGAATCCAAGCCCCATGGCAACCCCTCCCTGGATTTGCCCTTCCACATTCTGGGGGTGGATCGCTTTTCCCACGTCATGAGCCGCCACAACTTCTGAGACACAGACCTTTCCGGTCAGTTCATCCACATCCACCAGCGCCAGTTGACAGCCAAAGGCGTATGTGGCGTAAGGGTCACCCTGGCCGGTCTCCAAATCAAGACGCGTGGTTTCAGGATCAAAATAACCTTCCCCGCAAAGCGGTCGGCCTTTCCTGTTGGCCATTTCCGCCAACTCGCTGAGGGACACCTTCCTGTGAGTTTCCCCGGAGCCAATCACGTATCCCTCTTTTAGCTCCAGGTCTGTTCGGGGAGTCTTCAAGACATCTGCTGCTTCAGCCAACAGGACATCCAACAGGTTTTGGGCAGCCGCCCTGACTGCATTTCCGGAGATGTACGTCTGACGGCTGGCAGATGTCGCCCCTGCACTGGCAGTCCATTTTGTGTCGGCCACAACCATTTGAATTTCATGGGGGTCAAGACAAAGGACCTCGGCAGCTATCTGTGCCAGAACCGTGCTGGCCCCCTGGCCGATGTCCGCCGCCCCCGTAAAGAGGGTCACTCTTCCTTTTGCGTCCATCTCCACGCGGGCACTTGAGGGGTTTTGGACACCGGTGTTTCCGATTCCATACATCATGGCCCCCAGGCCGATTCCTTTCTTACCACAACTGGAATCCCCGTCTCTTTTCCATTGCGTCTTTGCCTTGCGGTAATGCGGTTCAATCGCATTCAAGGTCTCGATGATACCCACGCTTTCAGATAGTTTCTGCCCCGTTGCGGTGGACCCCCCGGGTCTTAGGGCGTTTATCTTTCGAATCTCCAAAGGGTCCATACCAAGGTTACGGGCCAGGATATCCATCTGGGACTCGCTGGCAAAGGCCATCTGAGGGGTTCCGAAGCCCCGCATCGCTCCTGCCACGGGATTGTTGGTGTAGACGGCCAGGCTCTCAATCTCCACATTCTTTATCTCGTACGGCCCTGTGGCATGCACTGCTACGCGCGTCGCCACCGCAATCCCGTAGGATGCATAGGCCCCCGTATCGCAAACCACCCTGGCCCTCAATGCCAGCAACCTGCCGTCCCGTGTTGCCCCGGTTTCCATTTGGATTTTTAGGGGGTGCCGTTTGGTCGTGGCAAGAAACGCCTCTTCCCTGGAGAACACCAGCCGCACAGGACGTCTGAAATGATACAGGGCCAGACCGATAAATCCCTGGACCGTCAGATCCAATTTGGAACCAAATCCACCTCCCGTGGCTGCCTGAATGATCCTGATCTTCTCCCCCGGGAGCCCAAGAATTTCGGCGACCTCTTTTTGATCGTAGTGTGGGTTTTGTGTGGAGGCGTGTATAACAAGGGTGCCATCCTGATCCACATATCCGGCCCCCGCGTCCGGTTCCAGACAAGAATGTTCCAGGTGGGGGGTGCTATAGCTCCGCTTCACAACCAAATGGCTTTTGGCAAACCCTTCTGCCACGTTCCCTTTTCTCAAGGTCCGTCGGAACAGAAGATTCCCCTTCTGGTGAATAAGCGGCGCATCATTTTCCAGGGCCTTTTCGGGATCAAAGACCGGAGTCAGATCTTCGTATGTGACTTGAATTGCCCGGATGGCATCCCGGGCACTTTTCTCGTCTTCTGCAGCCACCAGGGCAACGGGCTCGCCAACAAACCGCACCTTGTCTTCAGCCAGCAGGGGTTGATCTTTGTTTATAAGACCATGCAGGTTTCTCCCGGGGACGTCCTTCCCCGTCAGAACCCCGATCACGCCCGGAATCTGCAGGGCCTC
>JABMQV010000540.1 GCA_013203065.1 Desulfobacteraceae bacterium
AAGACTCGGTGAAGCCGCCGCACAGCCCCACCGAATCAAGTACCGGAAACTTACCCGAAGGATCTTGGCAGATTAGCTCCCACGGCACCAACCCAATATGTGACGGAGTCTCAATTTTAAGTTGTTGATCGAAAGGGACTGGCCAAGTATCATAATCCCAAGGACCTATATCCATTTCTCTTGAGGCGGTTTTCCGTTGACAAACATCAAGTCGTAGAATAAATTTGAATACATATGAATATGAAAGGAGGCGATCAGTCGATGCCCAGGACAGTCACATTGAGGCTGAAGGACAGCGTATATGAGGCTTTTTTAGAAGCCGCCCGGTCAGAAAACAGGCCCCTGTCGAATCTCATCGAGACGGCCGCTTTCGCCAAGATACAAGAACAGCAGTTTGCCGACGATTTGGAGATGGCTGAAATTATGGCCAACCAGGATCTGATAAAAAGGATCAAAGAGGGCTCAAAGGATGCCAAGGCCATGAAAGGGGGCTTTGTTGAATAAATACCGGATCTTCGAAACCGAGCAATTCCAAAAGGATCTGCTGATGATCTCCAAGTCCGGGAACCCTAAAATCACACAAAAACTACGCGATTTTGTTTACCCCCATTTGCGTCAACATCCCCATTTCGGTCCGAATATCAAAAAACTAAAAGATTTCCACCCCGAGACATGGCGATACCGAATCAGCGCATGGCGTTTTTTTTATGAGATTGATGAGGATATGCTAATTATATTTATGATCGCGGCCTCACATCGAAGTTCCGCATACTGATCTCAAATGCCTGCCGTGGAATATCCCTGTTCGTGTATGAGCCGAGGGTCAAACCTGAACTTTTCACTAACTTGTTGAAATAACAGAGGTCCATGCCCTGGAATGAGCGGTTTTGGACCTCAAAACTGAAAAAGCCATGAACTTGGGTTAGGAGTTTTTTTGTTTTTCGCTTTCCCTTTGGTCAAGTTGGGAGTGGCTTTTCAACAAGGAGATAACGGTCCTGTTTCAGATGGGCAAAGATAACCGCACCTGCGCAGGGTGCCACCAGTTTTCTTTTATGGTGATGACCCAGAACCTGAAACAGTTCTACGCAACAGGAGCACAGGTGTGCGCTCCTGTCTATTGAATAGGGTATTACGCCCTCGGCATCTTTAACAAAGAGACGGGGGCTGATGAAGTTGGCGTGGTTGGCGGTATGGGACAGATAGAGAAAATCAAAATTGTTTGTGTTGGACCCAAATCTCCTGGCCCACCTTAGATAGATCCTTTTTTCTTTCTCACTTACCTGTTGCCATTTATCGGGAATACGCTCCTTGAGCAAAGGGTCCTCAATGAGTGCCTTTTTCTCTTCCAGGGTGGCAAGTCTTGGGAGCACAAAGTCCGATTCGGTAATCACCGCGGTCTTCCGTGATCGGTACCCCTCCAGTTCGAATGAACTCACAACCAGGTATTGCCCATTCTTTTCGGAGGTCCGGTACCAGCTACCTTGTCTGGCACACGTATGATTCCAAGTATGGGGTGAAACGCTTGAAACCCTGGAGGTTGGGTCCAAGGGGGTGCAGACAATCCCTTTGGCAGATTTTACCTTGATGTCAAGGGCAGCAAGTTTGTCTCTCAGACGAGCCTCCTCCGCTCCGGTCAGCCAATAAATATGTTTCCTATATGGATTCTTGGGTTTCAAAAAACCCCTCCCTTTTCTTGAGGTTCAAGCCGGATGTATGCCCTTATGACCTGGGACCGTCTCTATGCAAAGACCCTTCGTGGGCTGGAAAGGATTATGCATTAAGCGCAACCAGCCTAAAAGTCAGACAAATACTGCCATAGGCACTCTTTGAAAACAATCATAAAGGCTGCATCCAAATCAAGCCCTTGAATAACAAATCCAGGCCCGGAGGACTTATTCTTGATTTCGCCCAAAAATGTGGTTCATGAGGGTCAAATTCCTATTGCAGTGTTATGTCCGTTATGACATATTCAACTGGCACCAAAACATTGACGGCAATTCGCCTCGTAAGCACGTGAGCTGCCAACTGGAGTGTACGATTTAAAGGGCCTGCATGGATCAGTTTTTCAAAGTCAAAAGACCCGATGAGGTTTTTGAAATCATTCATGGATTTGCCCCGGCAGGGCAAGAGACCGTCTCCCTCGAAGACGCCCTGGGCCGAACCTTGAACCAAGACCTTATCGCCTCCGAGGACCTTCCCGGTTTTTTGAGATCAACCATGGATGGATATGCCGTAAGGGCAAAGGACACTTTCGGCGCCAGTGAAAGCCTCCCCGCCCTCCTCCGGGTGTCCGGGGAGGTCCTTATGGGCCAGTCCCATGGGATCGAGGTGGAAGAAGGGCAGGCCGTGAAGATCTCCACTGGCGGCAAGCTGCCGGCAGGCGCGGACGGGGTGGTGATGGTGGAGTACTGCAGTCTCTTGGATAGCGAGACCCTCGAAGTGAGCCGGGCCATATCTCCCCTTGAGAATGTTATCCAGCCCGGAGATGATTTTGAGCAGGGAAGTACGGTCCTCAAAAAGGGGTACAGATTGCGGCCACAGGACCTTGGGGTAATGGCAGGTCTTGGTGTGACAGAAGTCTCTGTCTTTCGGAAACCAAGAATCGCAATCCTTTCAACCGGTGATGAGATCGTCACCATTGATACGCAGCCCCGACCCGGAGAGGTAAGGGATATCAACCGTTACACGTTAGGGGCTTTCTGCAAACGGCAGGGAGCCGCGCCGCTATATCTGGGCCTATGCCCAGACGAATTTCAGTCCATGAAACGTATGGTTGAAAAGGGGGTGGCCCAGGCAGATACGGTCTGGGTTTCCGGGGGCAGTTCTGTGGGGACCAGGGACCTTACGCTCAAGGTATTTGAAACGCTGCCCAAGTTTGAGCTGCTTGTACACGGCATATCCATCAGCCCGGGCAAACCCACGATCATCGGCAGGTCCGGGCCCCAGCCCATGATTGGCCTGCCGGGTCATGTGGCCTCTGCAATGGTGGTGGCAGAGGTCTTTTTGACGAGGTTGATATCAAGACTTTCCGGGCAAAGGGACGTCACGGACAAATTTCGTAATCAAATGGAGGCCCAGCTGAGCCAAAATGTGGAATCTGCTCCCGGGCGAGAGGATTATGTGCGGGTGAAGTTGATTGAAAAGGGGGATAGGTTGATGGCTGAGCCGGTATTCGGAAAGTCAGGGCTTATCTCCACTTTGGTGGAGGCGGATGGTCTGATCCGGGTGGATATGAATACCGAAGGTATGTATGAAGGCCAAACCGTGAGGGTGATGCTTTTTGATCAAGTAGATGGAGGTTGTGGGTGAAAAGACAGGTCTATCTTGCCATGAAGTCCCTTGAAGAGGCCAAGGATCTTTTCTTTTCCCGTTTTGGCTCGGAGCTGCGCACAGGGGTGGAGAAGGTCCCTGCCGAGGAGGCCTTAGGTCGTATTACAGCCGAACCGGTTTTTGCAAAACGCTCTGCTCCCTCCTACCACTCCGCAGCTATGGACGGAATTGCTGTGAAGGCCGAGCAGACCTACGGCACCACTGAGCGGTCTCCAAGGGTACTGACGTTGGAACGGGACGCCCTCTGGATCAATACCGGACAACCTCTCCCTAAACCGTTTGACTCGGTCATCATGGTGGAAAAGATCCATCAGATAGACAGTGACCACCTGGAGATTCGGGCCCCTGCCTACCCCTGGCAACATGTCCGCAAGGTGGGGGAGGATATTGTTGCGACTCAACTGCTCTTTCCCCAATCCCACCGAATCCGGGCCTATGACCTTGGGGCCCTTATCAGTGCAGGCGTCTTTTCTGTCAAGGTCTGGGAAAGACCGCGGGTGGCCATTATTCCATCGGGCTCTGAGCTTGTCCATCATGGCGCTATTGGAGAGGAACAGGCACTGGAAGTTGGCCAGATCATGGAGTTCAATTCCACGCTCCTTGCGGCACTGGTGCGGGAGTCGGGTGGGGTACCCATTGTCCATGATATCGTCGCGGACGTTGAGGAGGGCATTCGGGAGAGTTTGAAACAGGCCATTGAATCTGATGCTCATGTGGTCATTATCAATGCAGGGTCTTCAGCTGGCAGCAAGGACTTCACCGTGCATGCCATCGGTGAACTGGGGGAGGTCTTGGTGCACGGGGTTACCATGATGCCTGGTAAGCCTACCATCCTGGGTGTCGTTGATGGCAAGCCAGTGGTGGGCAATCCCGGCTATCCTGTTTCCGCAACCCTCTCCTTTGAGCAATTTGTCAGACCTTTGCTATACAGGTTTCAGGGTAGTTATGCTCCGAAACGGGATACGATCAACGTGCACCCCACGCGAGATATTCCATCCAAGCTGGGAATGGAGGAATTTCTGAGGGTGAATATCGGGAAGGTTGGTGCGAAGTATGTTGCCACGCCCCTGCCAAGGGCGGCGGGTTCCATTACCACATTGACAAGGGCGGAAGGCATTATTCGGATTCCAGCGCTTTCAGAGGGGATTTCCCAGAGGGATGAGGCCCAGGCAGAATTGCTGGTGGATGAGGAAGACCTACTCAACACCGTCGTTATTATTGGCAGTCACGACATCACCGTTGATATCCTGGCAGACGAAATCAAGCGTAGAGGGTACAATATCCGTATATCATCCGGTAACGTGGGCAGCCTCGGGGGACTGATGGCCCTTAGAAAGGGCACGTGCCACATAGCCGGCTCGCATCTCTTGGATACCCAGACCGGCCAATACAACCTTTCCTACATCAGGAGGTATCTTAAGGGGAAGCACATCAGTGTGTTTCATCTGGTTTTGCGGGATCAAGGCTTGATCGTGACTAAGGGTAACCCAAGAGCGGTTAAAGGGATAAGTGACCTCTCCAGGGGGGATGTCACCTTTGTGAATCGCCAGGCCGGATCTGGGACACGCGTTCTTTTTGACTACAAATTAGATCAGCAGGGGATGGAACCCAAATCCATCAAGGGATATGATCATGAGGAATTCACCCATATGGCGGTAGCGGTGGATATCCTGAGCGGTGCGGCTGACTGTGGCATGGGGATTTTCGCGGCGGCCAAGGCCCTTGATCTGGACTTCATTCCCCTGGAGCGAGAACAGTACGACCTGATCATCCCGACCGATATGTTAGACCTCCCCAATGTTCGGGCGGTACTGGAAACAATCCAGACGCAAGATTTTCGTAAAAGAGTAGAATCCTTGGGGGGATATGACCCTTCCAAAAGCGGACAGCTTTGGACGGAAGTGGAAGAGAGGTAGGATGGTCTCGCTCAAACTGAAGTCAAGACATTGGATCGTTGACGAGTTTGACCGCATCATCATTGGCGAGGGGAGGAAAGAGATCCTGGAGAACATAGAAAAGACAGGGTCCATAAACCAGACTTCCAAGAGAATGAAAATGTCTTACAAGGGGGTTTGGAGTAAGATCAAGGCCACTGAGAAATATTTAAGCAAACCGATAGTGCATGCGGACAGAAAATCCGGTACCTTTTTGACCGAAGAGGGGAAAGAGCTTTTGAAAAAATATGGGATGTTAAAAGAAAGATGTCTAAAGGAAGATAACGAAATCTTTGATCGCGTATTCGGCCAGGAAGGGCGCGTCATTGGAGACAAACCAAAATGAACTCTGTGACCGTTCCGCCTATCGTCTCAATCGTTGGTCCATCCGGGGTTGGGAAAACCACCTTGCTGGAAAAGTTGATCCCAGCGCTCACCGGACAGGGATTCAGCGTGGGAACTGTCAAACATGATGTTCACGGCTTTGAAATGGATCGACCCGGAAAAGACAGCTACCGTCATAAACATGCAGGCGCTCAGGTGTCAATAATCTCATCTCCCAACC
>JABMQV010000541.1 GCA_013203065.1 Desulfobacteraceae bacterium
ATTATTCCACCATTCCATTATTCCATGTGCGAGGCAAGACTGCCAAGCCTCAGCAAATATCTACAATTTCAATAAGTTGTAGAATTTCCGAGACGTTTAATTATTCGTCAGTGTGCGGAACAGACTGTCGTATCCGCTTGATTTGTCCGTGGCGCCGCTTGAATTCCAACCGGCGTTTCCTGGAAGCGATGGTCGGTTTTGTCTTGCGCCGGGATTTGGGCCTAACGGTCGCCTGACGGATCAGAGCGGTCAGTCGGTCCATGGCATCCTGGCGATTTCGATCCTGTGTGCGGAATCGCCTGGCATGGATGATAAGGATGCCTTCTTCGGTCATCCGTTTTCCGGCCAGAGCAGTGAGACGTTTTAAGATTTCGGGAGGGAGTGAAGAGGATCTGCCCGCGTCAAATCGGAGCTGGACAGCAGTGGCAACCTTGTTGACATTTTGCCCTCCCGGTCCAGAGGCGCGGATAAAATCCTCCTGGATCTCGCTTTCATCAATCGCGATGGAATCTGTTATGTGGATCATTCCCTCTGAATCCCCAGAAAGGACAAACAGCCCCGCACCGAACCCCTTTAGACAAATGTCACGGCTTTTTTCATTGCCCTGTGGCGCTCCTTGTTCAGATTGATTTCGATCATCTCCTTGAAATCATGGAGGGCAAACCGATGGGTCACCATCCCGGCGAGGTCAGCTTTTTTTCATGGGCCAGTTCGATTGCCGTTTCAAACATGTGCTTTTTCTCACCCCTGTGGGTCATATAGCTACAGCCGTATACGCCTTTGAGGGTCTGCATCTTTTACTCCATCTTAAAGCCTTCCACAAATTGAAGGGTAGCCGGGCTGACCACGGTCGGATCGGTGAGCACATTCACGCAGGCCGGTTTTCCTGAGGCCAGTGCCCTTTTGACGGCAGGGCCGATGTCTTCGTCCTTTTCAACCCTTTCTCCGTACCCACCCAAGGCTTCGGCCAGTTTTTCATAATGGACAGGGCCCAATTCCGAACCAAAGACCCGGTCGTTGCCATAGGTGAGTTCCTGACCGTGTTTGATCATGCCCCACGCCCCGTCATTGTTGATCACACAGACAAATGGCAGGTTGTGACGCACGGCCGTGCAGAATTCCATGGCATTGAGGCCAAAGGAGCCGTCCCCGTTTATCACCACGACGGTCTTGTCGGGCCGGGCCGTCTTTGCGGCAATGCCAAAGGGAATCCCCGTGCCCAGACAGCCGAACTGCCCGCTGGCGGCATGGAGCACCGATGCCCGTTCTTTGGCCCTGAGACCCACGAGCCCGAAATATGACGTATCACCGCCGTCAACCACATAGATGGCGTCATCCCCCACGACCTGGCGCACCTGGCCCACGAGCCGGGCCGGATGGATGGGGTGGGAAGGGTTGTCTCTCGCCTCAATCTCGCCTTCAACCATGGGCAGATAGGCCTCTCTTAGTTCTTTCAGCCATGCTGAGTGGTCCCGTTTTTTCACAGACTTGTTGAGTTCCTTCAATGCCAGACCCAGGTCTCCTACCAAGCCGACGTCCGAGGTCCGATTCCGGTCTATCTCCGTAGGGTCAATGTCCACCCGCACCACCCTGGCCTGGGGAAAGATCTGTCCGAACATAAGCAGCCAGTTGAACCGGACCCCCAATGCAACCACCAGATCGGCCTGGCTCAGTGCCGTCAGAACGGCCATCAACCCGCCATCCCACAAGGATAGGGGATGTTCGTCCGGCACCGCACCCCTCCCTGCATTTATCAGAACAAAAGGACTGCCCGTTGTGTTGACAAAAGCCTCAAGGGCTTCGCCACACCCGCTCATCCCCACACCGCTTCCGCCGATGATAAAGGGCCTTTCTGCCTTGTTGATCAGTTCCGCTGCTGCCCCAAAAAGGGCCGGATCAGGAAGGGACTTGGGTGGTTTGCCGCCTCTTGCGGGCCAGGCCAGCCCTTCTGTTTCCACCTGGTCGTTCAGGACATCCGGGGGCACCTCAAGGAAAACCGGGCCTGGACGGCCTGAGACGGCATTCCGAAAGGCCGTTGAAATATATTCCGGGATCCGTTTGATATCGAGACAAATGTCATACCACTTGACCGTAGACTTGATCATGTCCGCCTGTTTTATGTCCTGCAAGGCTCCGCGGCCCCGGTCCCGAATGGCTGCGGTCCCGCTGATGAGTACAATAGGCACGTTTTCCTGGTAGGCATTCACCAGCCCGGTCAAACTGTTTGTAAAACCCGGGCCGGCCGTAACCAGGCAGACGCCAGGTTGACCCGTGACGATTGCCCAGGCATGGGCCATCATGGCCGCGGCCTGCTCGTGCCGAACATCAATGAGTCTCACATCAAATTCCAAAAATCCGTCATAGATCCGGTCAATATGACCGCCAGAAAGTGAAAAAACCGTGGCAACCCCTTCCACCTCCTTGAGATATTTGGCCACCAGATGGCCGCCGAAAATCTTAGACATAAGCCCTCCTTTCCTGGATTGCGTTTATCTGTTTTGGATAAATTGCTGGATCACGAATGGCCCACAGCCAATCTTCACGAAAGCATGCTGATCCCATCTGTCCCTGACCTTACTCCGAAGGTAAGGGTTTCTATTATGGACTAGAATGATGTCAGATATCGTTCCCGCTCGGAGAGAAACGGCAGATGGGTCATTTTGCTTCCGACCCCGACATGAGGGTCCTCAGGATATCTTCCTTTCCCACGACTCCCACAAGTTTTCCCTCATCCACGACAGGCAAGGTGTGAAAATTTTTGTCAACCATGAGATCGGCCAATTCATCAATCCTTGTCTCCAGACTGACCGTGACCGGACTGGATGTCATGGCATCGGCCACGGTGGTGGCCGCTATTTTCCGGACTTCCTTTTGAAAATGTTTTCCGGAGGTCAAAGGGATAAAACCATCCAAAAGGGTAAAAACGGAAGGGACGGGGAACCTTTTTTGCTGTGCAATCAGGTCACTCTGGCAGACGATCCCCACAAGCTTGCCAGTTTTATCGACAACAGGGACTCCATTAATACCCTTTTCAAGAAGAAGCTTTCCGGCACGAGTAATCTCCATGTCGGGCGATACGGTAATAACGTTTTGTGTCATAATATCTTTTACCATAAGCATGGCATCACCTCTCGTTATGATGAACCTGATCGGTTGTTTCGTGAGTTCTGAAGGAGTGTAGGGAATATCATCTTATGTGTCAATTATTACCGCTGGTATGAGGCAAAGACGGAGACCGGTCCATGATCTTGTGACGGGCGGGCACTTCATCGAGACAGGTCTATCAGTCGTAACTTTCAGGGACAAAAATCAGGAAATACTCTCGCGGCAGAAAATTATGACGCCTGACAAGCGTAAACCCGGCTGCGGCAAGCTCTTTGATAACTTTTTCCGGCGATAACCGCATCTCCATGGGGGGACCTATGGCCGCAGCGTTGGGGCGGTATTCAATGATGGCCACCCGGCCGCCAGGTTTCAGAATTTTTCTGACCTTTTTCATATAGCCGATGCGGCCCTCAATCTCTTTGTAAACACTGGAGAAGAAAACCAGGTTGCAACATGACGCGGACAGCATGGGCTCGTCAAGACCACCCCGGACCACCTCCACGTTATCCAATCC
>JABMQV010000542.1 GCA_013203065.1 Desulfobacteraceae bacterium
GGCCTGAGACGACGCCTTTTTCGCAAATACGCATCCCAAATGCCGTCCGGGGATGAGAGTGGAACCTTGAACCTTGAACCTTTGAACCCGTGAACGCCTACAGCATCTATTCCCTATTGATCAGGAAATGATAAGCAAAATGGGTTGCGCCCTCTTTTTGGTTGACACACCGGCCAGTCGCATCTTATGCTTCTTTACCAATTCGGGGTTCGGCAGAGGAATTTCAATTGATGTTACTAATTCTTTGGAGGAGAAGGAAAAATGGATCCAGAAAAATTGCTAGAGGGAAAAAAGATCCTTATCGTGGATGATGAAAGCGATGTTCTTGATCAGTTGACTGAGCTTTTGGATATGTGTCGGATAGATACTGCCGCCTCTTTTGAAGAAGGCAAGAAACTTCTTGAAAGCGAGCCCTACGACATTGCAGTTTTGGACATAATGGGCGTCGATGGGTTTGAACTCCTTTCCATTGCGAACAAGAATAATATCCCGGCCCTTATGCTCACCGCCCATGCCTTATCAGAAGAGAGCCTAAAGCGATCCGCAGAAGATGGCGCCTCCTACTATGCGCCGAAGGATGAAATGAACAATATCGCACTATTTGTTGCGGATGTGCTTGAGGCAAGAGAAAAGAATAAAAGCCCATGGGTGAAGTGGTTCGAGAGGCTGGGGAGTTTCTACGACAAGAGATTTCATGGCACGAACTGGCGGGAAGATGAACAAGAATTCTGGGAAAAGAAAATAAAGACCTTGCCGATGGTCTAACGTGATAAAGAGCCATCGTGGGTGAATGGTATTCAATAACCTGTCTTGCAAACCTTTCAAAGCCCTGACATCTAGTTGGCGGGGCTTTTTTATTTTCCGCCTTGCGAGGGAAGATCCACGCCCATAGGGCGCGGTTTTCTGTGACGAAACAAACCAATGCATACATTATGATAAGGGTCGTGAATGTGATTTTTCAACCTGTGCGGTCAGCCCATATACAGTTTCAGAAAGACATTTACGACCGTCAGGGCAAAAAGGGAAGGGAATATCATGGCCCTGGCCCTCAGACGGGGATCTTTAACGAGTTCTTTGATCGCAAGGTATCCCCGGTTCAACCCCATGTAGAGCCCGGCGAGGAGAACAACCCCCTGGATGAGGGGAATCCATTCCGGAAAAAGCGGGTGAAAGGGGTAATGGGACGTCCCGAATAGATCCCATCCGAGCCCCAGGGGATCGGACAAGACATTAAGGATGTAACTGTAGTTAATCATCACGGGAGGAAGGCTAAAAGCGATCCAGGCGGAAATACCGATAGGGACGATGATATAGGAGATTTTCAACACAAAGGTCTTGTGATCCATGTCTCCTCCAGCCAGTCTATAGGCGCCTATCGAAGTGATGGCGAAAAGCCCCGGGACCACCAGCAGTGCCATGCCCCACAGGGATACGAGATAGAGGAGGAAGGGCAGAAGCTGTCCGCTTTCGGTTATGTTGGCCGCCTCCTTGATCACCCCCCAGGGTCCCAGCATGGTGACACTGAAAGCGACGGCCACCACCAGCATGATAAAACCATTAAACATTTCATCGTAACCCCTGAAAGTCCGATCCGTGCCGAAGGGTCGTACAAAGATTCCCACGTTGTCCTTTGGGCAACTCTTGATACATTCGGTGCAAAACCCGCAGTAATTGTTTCGCTCCATCTTTCCGGGATATTGAGCCCATGGACAGGCCCAGCCGCCTTCCCCTCCGCTGAGGCAGGATTTCTCTTTATGTTTTTTGCATATCTCGCGATCTTTTACGCGAACTTCGGTCATGGATGCCATGGAGTACGTGCCCAGAAAGCCCCCCACCGGGCATAGAAAGAGGCAAAAAACCCTCCGCCGGTATATGAGTGCGAGCAGAAGCGTCGTAATGAGAATAGCCAGGAAAAGGATTGCCGTGGCAATAGGCCGGGTGATCAGAATGATGCCGAACGAGATCAGGCACAAAAAGAGGATATTTTGAAGCCAGATATTGCGAAGCATTTTGGGCCAGTCTTTTTGTAGACCGCTGAACCGGTGATGCAGCCCTCTGAAAGGTTTTTGAATATACTTTACGGCTGTCAAACTTTTCCGGCTGAGCCATTCGGCCGGTCCGGGCAAGGGGCAGATGAGGCACCAGATTCGCGCACCCAAAGGGACAAAAACAGCCTTGAGGGCAAACCACCAGGCGATCCATACAAAAATGATGGCTATATTCCGGTTACCCACCGGGGTCCCCCAAAGGGCGCTGAGAATAAAGAGGTAGAAAATGACAAAATTAGGGAAGATGACCAGAAATTGAAAACTGCGGCGTTTCACCAACCATTCCAGCCATGGGAGGCGATCGAGGAGATTGATGCGTTTGAACCCGCTAAACCGGGGAGGTGGCTGAGTCCCAAACAAAATCAACAGGCTCAATGTCAACCAGCAGGAAAGGGAAATGAAGAGATAGTAAGGTGTATTTGGCCTTACGATCAACTCTCCGGTCATAAAGGGATGTAGATTTCCACAGGTCTGGGTACACCGGAATGTGAATTTTCCCGCCTTATCAGCCACAAACTCGATTTCAGAGACCTTGTCCCAGTCGGTTTGACGCTTACCCTCTTCATCCTCCCAGGTATATTTCAGGAAGTTGATTCCCTGCTGTTTTATGATGAACTCGACGGGATATCCGTCCAGGAGAAAGCCGTGCGTTACATCCTTGGATGTGGGTTTTAAAAGAACGGTATCCCCCTTGTTTACAATAATCCTTGGGGGGGAGTAACCATACTTCCGGGCTGTCAACGAAATGGTGTGGGTTCTGCCTTTAAATGGCAAAAAATGTATGGCCGCTGGTATGAGGAGGGCCAGTATCAGCGTAAGGATGATTAAAAGATAGGCCCGTTTCCTGCTCATGGTTACAACCGCTCATGAGGCTTATGTTCAACATTTGAGCCCTTCGGAATCACATGGGTATTTGTTATCTCTTTATCTGCCAGATACTCAAAAAGGGCTATTGCGTCTTTGTTGTCCCATTGCCTCGCCCCCATGGCCGCGCCTAAAACCTTTCCGTCCCGGTCAAGGATATAAGTGGTTGGAATGGCTCTGATGCCAAACCATCTTCCCACCTCTCCGGTTGAATCCAAAAGGGCAGTGAAGGTCAGTTTATACTTTTGAAAAAAGTCTCTGACCACCTGGGCGGATTCCTGGAGGCTGACGGCGATCATGACAAA
>JABMQV010000543.1 GCA_013203065.1 Desulfobacteraceae bacterium
TCGGAGGGACTTTTGGAAGCCCCGCTTTACCTTCAGTTTGTCATGGGAATCCTTGGCGCTCTACAGCCGACCTTTTCAGACCTGATTCACCTCAAAAACACCGCCGATCGCCTGTTCGGGCTCGACAGCTACCAGTGGTCCGCCTTTGGGGCTGGACGGGCTGAGTTCCCCATCTGCACAACAGCGGTGCTCATGGGAGGAAACTGCCGGGTGGGCCTGGAGGACAACCTCTATCTGAGCAAGGGGGAACTGGCCAAATCCAACGCCGAACTGGTGGAAAAGATGGTCAGGATACTGGGGGAATTCTCACTGGAGCCGGCCACCCCTAACGAGGCCAGGGAGACCCTTGCTATCATTTAGCGTGTTTATATCAGAAGCACTTTCGCAACGCTGTTTTTCAATCAACAATCGTCAATCTTCAATCTTCAATTCCAAGGGGAGATAACCTATGGACCCAAAAAACGTAAAGAGTGTTGTCGTAGTGGGGGCTGGCGTTATGGGGCATTCCATTGCCCAGGTCTTTGCTCAGTCAGGCATCGAGGTCCGGCTTGTGGACCTGGACGAAATAATACTGGGCCGTGCCACTGCTCTGATACGGTCTAATCTTGAAACATTGGCAGAGGCCGGACGTATTCCTTCCACAGGAATCTCGGAGATCCAGTCGCGGATACGCACATCCACAGATCTTTCTGCTGCGGCCAAAGGCGCTGATTTTGCCGTTGAGGCGGTGGTTGAAATTCCCCATGTAAAGAAGGAAATATTTTCCCGGTTGGAGGAGGCTTGTCCCCGGGATACAGTCCTTGCCAGCAACACCTCCTCACTCGATCTTTTTGGAATTATCCAGGCCATGAGACCCCAACGGTTGATTACGGCCCATTGGTTTGCCCCACCCCACATCATCCCCCTGGTGGAGGTGGCGCCAGGACCGGAGACATCACCTGACGTCGTTTCCTTTACCGCCGGGCTGATGAAAAGGCTGGGTAAGAAGGCGGTGGTAATGAAAGAGTTTGTGCCTTCATTTATCGTCAACCGGATTCAGCAGAAAATTGCCCAGGCGGTGTGGGAAATGCAGGAAAAGGGCTGGGCAACCCCGGAGGAGATCGATCTGGCGGTGAAACTGAGCCTGGGAATCCGTCTTCCGGTTGTCGGTGTGGTCCAGACGAGCGATTTCACCGGTCTTGACCTGCTCTTAGACATCATGAAATCTCGCGACGAGGTAAGTCCTCTGGTGGAAGAGAAGGTAAAACAGGGACACCTGGGGGCCAAAACCTCCAAAGGCATTTACGATTATGGGGATCGAACCGAGTCGGAAATTTTGAAAAAAAGGGACAAGCGGTATCTCAAGATGTTGGATCATCTTGAGAGCATAAAAGCCTTTGAACCGATATAGAACAGTCGTTAATGATGAGTGGCTATTAGTCAGGTGGCGTCTCCATTCCTTTCAATCAGGGATCTGAAGTCACCTAACCCTTCAACACTTCCTCCACAGCCTTGCACAACTCATCCATGGTGAAAGGCTTGGCAAAAGCCCCACGGAAACCATATTGCCTGTAATGGGTCAATACCGGATGACCCGAAAAACCGGTTGTGATAAGGGCCTTCACATCCGGGTCAATTCCGCGGAGTTTCGCGATAGTCTCCATCCCCCCCATACCGCCGCATTTATCGGTGAGACCTAGGATCACTGCGTCAAAAGGCTCCCCCGATTCCCTTTCCCTCTCATAAAGCCCGATCGCCTCAGCGCCATCTTTGGCAAAATCCACTTCATGCCCTATTCGGCTAAGCATCCTCCCGATGATATCCCTCAGCATGGGTTCATCATCCATCACAAGGATCCTTTTGATAGATGCCCGCCCCGGTGCGACCTGACTTGAATATTCATTCACCTCTGATGCTCCTTCATCCCTGGTCCCATCTTGTTGAGTTCCCGCGTGTTCGGTCTGGGCCACGGGTTTTTTCACATCAAATTTTCGCTTCTCCCTGTAATGCATGTATGGCCTCTAAAGTGCGTCGATATTAGATCCTGGCCAGCAAAGCAACGCCTCAGGAGTTATTGACATTCCACTTTAACGGATGATGTAGTGAGATGTATTGATGCACGAATATTTCCCTTTCGTCAACAAAAATATACAGGGACACCGCCTAAATCGACTTGAAGCCTCTTCCCCTTACGTTCAGGAATTTCTTGCTTTACCTTTCGGTGCAATATTGTTAGGAGAAAGAAGCGTCGAATGGCACGCAAAATGGCGGGGAAATGGTCGAGGACTATTACGACCGGTGGGGATGCAACAGGAAAACCGGGGTCCGTTCTCGTCAACTACGGGAACAACCGGAATTGATTGAGGGTTGAGACAACCCAACGTTTGGAGGGAATAAATGAAGGGGAAAAAAACAGCTCAAAACAGCGGTGAGGTAAAAATCGTAAGAGGCACCTCCACCTTTGATTGCGGCGGGAGATGCCCCCTCAAATTTCATGTAAAGGACAACCGGATCATCCGGGTGGAGGGGGACGACATAGAAGAGCCTCATCAGCTAAGGACCTGTCTGAGGTGCCGCGCCTACCGCCAGATGGTCCATCATCCGGATCGGCTCATGTATCCCCAGAAGCGGATCGGTGAAAAAGGGGAAGGGAAATTTGAACGGATCTCCTGGGACGAGGCACTTGACACATTGGCCGGACAGCTAAAAAGGGTAAAAGAAGAACACGGAAACGAGGGCATCTTCCTGGCCACCGGTGGGGGGTACCTGGCAAGCCTCCATAATGGCGGGATCGCTGCATCCCGCTTGCTAAACCAATTCGGTGGATTTGTGACCCATTACGGCAACATCTCTTCGGAGGGGGCGGTCTGGGCATCCCTTACCCAATACGGATCGGTTATGGTGGGTCACAGCCGGGATGACATGCTCAATTCAAAACTGATCATCTTGTGGGGCTGGGACCCGGCCCGTATGATCTCGGGCACCAACACCATGTACCACGTGATAAAGGCAAAAGAAAACGGGGCAAAGGTTATTGCCATCGATCCCCGCTACCATGATACCGCGGCCACCGTAGCCGACGAATGGATACCTGTCAGACCGGGTACTGACACCGCTGTGATGGTGGCCATGGCGAACGTCATGATCAAAGAGAATCTGCATGATCAGGCCTTCCTCAATAAATACACCGTCGGGTTTGAGAAATTCAGGGAATATGTCGTGGGCAAGGAAGATGGCGTGGAAAAAACTCCGGCCTGGGCCGCGGAGATCTCCGGTGTAGAGGCTGCCACAATAGAGCGGCTGGCACGGGAATACGCCA
>JABMQV010000544.1 GCA_013203065.1 Desulfobacteraceae bacterium
CCATCGATACTCATCACCGTTCCCCCTACACTGTGTGTCCCGCAAGACACAAGAGACGGCCGGTTTGCTTGACCCCGGGTCTCGATCATTTCCAGCACCCGCGTGAGGCCGATCTCTCAATGATAAAATTTGATTTCGTGAGCAGGAATATAGAGAAAGTTAGACTTGTATGTCAAGGGAAAATAGGCAACAATATGTGCGTTTCGGCGTTAGGGCAAGTCGCAGAGACTTGCGAATATTGCATGTTTTAGAGGAAGGACCTTCATGGAAAAAAGGATAAACAAACTGGCTAAAGGCTATGAGTTGGATCTGGTGGGTGTGGCAGATCTGTCCCCGGCAAGCTCCCATCTCGTTCGCCAGGGAGGGGCGATCTTCAAAAACTATCCAAGGGCCATCTCCCTGGGTTTCCGCCTTTCAAACGAAGTGGTTGAATCGATCGGTGATCACGGCAATCGGCCCCTCATCATGAACTACATACACCATGTGTACGGTGTCGTGAATGATCGTCTTGATCAGGCCGCCCTTTCCGTTGCCGGCTTTCTTATGGAACAGGGGTATCTTGCTTTCCCTGTCCCGGCCTCTCAGGTCCTGTCCTTTGAGACGTACACCGGGCTTGTCCCCCATAAGACCGCAGCGCATCTGGCCGGAGTAGGTTGGATAGGGAAGAACGCCCTGCTGGTCACCGGGGAATACGGACCCCGTGTCCGATTTGTCACGGTGTACACCGATGCGCCGTTGTCCTCCGGGGCACCTCAGAAAGTCCGGTGCGGTTCCTGTCGCGCCTGTGTGGATGCGTGTCCGGCCCACGCCTTTACCGGAAATAGCTTCGACGAAGAAAAACACCGGGATTACATCTACGACGCGGAGGCCTGTAACAATTACATGAAGGAAAGGAGGCTTTCGCTCTTGGGGAAAAATGTTTTCGGCGGAAACTGTGGCCTTTGCATTCAGGTCTGCCCCTTTGGGAAACCGAAAGGGCCTGGAGGAAGGGAAAAGAGATAAAGGGAAGAACAGCCGTGATTCAAGAACTGATGAAAGAAATGGAGAAAATGGGAGGAAAAAGGCCATGCAATTGACGATTCATCCCCTGATAACAGCGCGACTGACCCTGGATGGCTCCCGAATGACCTATCTCCGCAACGCGGGTGAAAGCTGGCGGGTACCGGCTCCCTTTTTTGCTATTCTCGGGGGTGCTGAGCCAGTCCTTGTTGACACCAGCGGCTCCGGCAGTGTCATGGCCAGGATGCGGATGGAACCGGTTGAGGAAGTCCTTGACTTCAAGGATGCCCTCGCGAAGGTCGGACTGGCGCCAAATGAGATCGGCATAGTGGTCCACACCCACCTGATGTATGACCACTGTGCCAACTCAAAGGGCCTTCCTGAGGCACGATTTGTGATCCAAAAAAAGGAACTGGCATTCGCCTTTGATCCCCATCCTATGTTGGCCGGGGCCTACCAACAAGAACTATTTGAGGGGCTCAACTTTGAAGTAATCGAAGGCGACAAAGAGTTAATTCCCGGTGTCCGTATACTTTTCACGCCGGGGCATACACCCGGGACCCAATCAGTGGCAGTGGAGACATCTGCCGGTTTGGCTGTTATCACAGGGTTTTGCTGTGTCGCTGAAAATTTTAAACCCAAAGAGGCAGGAGCCTGGAAGACCGACCGGCCTCCGGAAGTCATCCCGCCCGGTATTCATACGGATATGGTTCAAAGCTATGAGAGCGCAGTGAGGGTCAAGGAAATGGCGGACATCATTATTCCCATCCACGATCCCGGCTTGGAAGGGAGGGTTTGTATCCCTGAAGGCTGAGGCCTCAGATTACTCCTTCTGCTCGCAATTTTTTGAGTTGGGACTCCCCTATCCCCAATTGAATAAGGACCTTTTTGGTATGCTCTCCCAGCTTGGGTGCCGGCAGGCTGACTCTGCAGGGGTTGTTGCACATCTTAACGGGGAAACCGGTCATTTTGACCTTTCCATATCCTGGGTGTTCGACCTCGGTCACCATTTCCTGATGCAGTACCTGCGGGTCCTCAAAAACCCCCTTGAGGTCCTGAATGGTCCCGGTGGGGACACCAGCCTTGTTTAACCGCTCTATCCAGTAGGCCTTGGGTTTAACCCTGATTTTTTCCTCCACCAGGGCATTGACCTTGGCCCGGTTGCTCATTCGCAGATCGTTGGTAGCCAATTCAGAATCGTCGTTTAAATGGGTAAGATCAAGGGCGGTAAGAAATCTCTGGTATGTTTCCTCGCTACTTGGGGCGATAGCCACCTCACCATCTGCGGCCCTAAACAGGCCATAGGGGGCCAACATAGGGTGATCGTTACCCGTCCGTTTCGGTAGTTCCCCGGAAGCGAAATAGTTTGCAGACATATAACCCATAAAGCTGATCAGCCCGTCCAGCAATGAAGTGCGGACCTCCTCCCCCTCACCCGTCTGCGCCCTCCTGACCAGAGCTGCGGCAATGCCGAAAGCTCCGTACAGCCCCGCGACCAGATCACTGATGGGGGGCGCCATCCTCAGGGGCGCTTCACCTTCCCTTCCGTTCAAGCTCATGAGCCCGCTCATGGCCTGGGCAATAAAGTCAAAGGCGGGTCTGTGGGCGTGGGGTCCGTCAGCGCCGAAACCGGATATTCCGCAGTAGATGATTTCAGGTTTTATCTCCTTGAGTCTGGGGTAATCAAACCCCATCTTGGCCATGACAGTGGGCCTGAAGTTCTCTACGACCACATCACTCTGGCGAATCAGTCGCGTTAAGATGTCTTGGCCCTCTTTTGAGCGGAGATTGAGGGTTATGGATTTTTTGTTGCGGTTAAAGGCTGCGAAATACCAGCTGAGGCCATCCTTTATAACCCCCTGGGCCCTCGTTGCATCGCCCTTCCCGGGGGTCTCGATCTTGATTATTTCGGCACCCATGTCACCAAGGAGCATGGTGCAAAAGGGCCCTGAAAGCATCCGTGTTAGATCAACCACTTTGATACCACTTAGAGGCATCGGAAACCTCCCCGTCAAACCCGAAATGTCTTATTTGGTTTTCCTTGAATTGAACATAAACGCTTTAAACAGACCGACATGGAACTGCTCAAAATCAAGTGGACTTTGAGTCGTTTCTAGTTTCTAACTCTACCAGGCAGCGGGTGAAGATCAAGCCGTCGGCCGGCTTTTATCACCTGGCCCGGCAGCTTGCGCCCCACAACCTCCTCCACCCTTTTTGCAACTTTAATCAATTCATCCAGGTTTATCCCCGTTTTCAATCCCAGTTCATCCATCAGATAAACAAGGTCCTCGGTGCATACGTTTCCAGTAGCTCCTGGGGCAAACGGACACCCCCCTAGGCCGGCCACAGAGGATTCAAAAATATTAAGACCCAGGTTAAGGGCCTCGTAAACATTTACCAGACCAAGCCCCCGCGTGTTGTGAAAATGCAGTGACAGCTCAAGATCCGGATAGTTTTCCATGACAAATTGACAGGTTCGACGGACGATAGGCGGGGTGGCCATGCCCGTCGTATCACAAAGGCTTATGCGATTGATTCCCAGGGAGATCATCCGCCGAACGACCCGTGTGACTTTCTCAGGGTTAACCTCTCCTTCGAACGGGCACCCGAAGACCACTGACATGGAGCAACGCAGGGCTATCCGGGCCTCTGATGCAATCTTGACCACGGTTTCAAAGCCGTTCAGTGAATCTTCAATGGTTTGGTTGACATTGCTCTTGTTGTGACTTTCCGATGCGGACACCAGGAGAACCATCTCATCCACTCCTGCCCGTGCAGCGTTTTCTGCCCCGCGGACATTGGGCACAAGTGCCCCCACCTCAAGCCCCTTAAAGCGGTTGATCCCTGCCACCACGTCTGCAGCATCACGTAATTGAGGAATAGCCTTGGGCGACACGAATGAAGTGACCTCAAACAAGCGAATTCCCGCACCGGCCAAACCGTTAACTATTTCGATTTTTGTTTCGGTGGGGATGAAATAGCGCTCCATCTGGAACCCGTCGCGCGGTCCAACCTCTCGGAGACTAACGGTTTTTGGAAAACCCATGTTGCTCCCTTTCAAAAGCCCCCATCTTAAACCTAATGAACCGGAATAGTAAGCAAAATTTTGAAGTGATTGATGTCAAGGTCGATTCTCGAGACGCCTCTAATATCCCTACCATTTTTTCTAAAG
>JABMQV010000545.1 GCA_013203065.1 Desulfobacteraceae bacterium
CACCTTCCCACGGCCGTCCTTTCCGGAGACGACAGCATCTTTTCCCGTTCCATTGTGAGCGGAATCCAAACCAGCAGCTATTTTGACGTTACGCGTCAGATAAGCAGCCGAGCTGAGGCCAATCAACTGATTCAGAAGGGGGAAGTCCAGTTTGTGCTTACCATCCCGGAGCTTTTTGGGCGGAAGCTTATCCGGGGTGAGCGTCCTGTGCTGTTGCTGGAGGTTGATGCCACAGATCCATCGGCGACCGGCAGGGCTGTGGGCTCGTTCAGTGAAATCGTAAGGAGCGCCCTGGAACCGGACCTGAAAGGACCTTTGGCACATCTGGCTCCGGCCGATTTACCGGTGGATATCCGTGTCCACGCCCAGTATAATCCGGAGGCGATCTCACAGTACAATATCGTGCCCGGCCTTATGGGGGTCATACTGACACTCACCCTGGTTATCATCACCGGGCTGGCAATCACCCGTGAGAGTGAGCGGGGAACAATGGAGAGTTTGCTCTCCACCCCTGTGAATCCGCTGGAGGTGATGATGGGCAAAATCCTTCCCTACATCCTTGTGGGCTACGTGCAAATTCTCTTGATTTTTGTGGCATCGCGTTTTCTTTTTCACATACCCCTGCGCGGAAGCCTTGCCCTCGTTCTGGCATTGTCCCTCCTTTTTATCGCTGCAAATCTCACGGTTGGAATCACCTTTTCTTCGGTTGCCAAAAACCAACTACAGGCAATGCAACTCTCCATCTTCTTTTTTCTGCCATCCTTACTCCTCTCAGGGTTTATGTTCCCTTTCAGAGGGATGCCGTTCTGGGCTCAGTATATGGGAGAAGTCCTGCCCCTTACCCACTATCTCCGGTTTGTGAGGGGGGTGTTCCTCAAAGGCAATGGTCTGGTCGAATCCCTTCCACATATCTGGCCCATTGTCCTTTTCTGGGTAGTGATGGTTTTGGTGGGATTCAAGTTTTACAGGCGTACGCTTGATTAATCCCTTGATCTGGATAAACCGGAAAGTCGAAGATTGAAGATCAGGTATCAGAGTTTGATGGGTAAACAACTATAACGAAGGGGGCTCACATGAAAACGCGGTTGTCAATCACCATAATCTGTTTCCTATCAATTTTTTCGTCCGGACCCCTTAACGTCTCGTGGGGGGAGGAGGGAAAAAAACTGTCTTTGAATGAGGTGTTGAAGGTGGCCTTTGAACGCAACCCCACTATAGCGGCCTCGCGGTTCCAGGTTGATGCCCTGGATGCCATGGTGACTCAGGTCACTTCTGCCTACTACCCCCAACTCTCCAATATGACCAACGTATATCGGGTTGGAGGGGGGCTTCCGGATGCCTTGGGGGGCGCGATCGGGCGGGGAGGAGCCGGGGGCATAGACTTAGAAAGCCCGTTCAATCTGTACAACACAAATTTCTTTGTATCCCAATATCTGTATGACTTTGGCAGAACCCCTGGCAAAGTGGAACAGAGCCGACGCAGCCTGTCCGCCACCCAAAAAGACTTGCAAGGGACCATCGCCGATGTGGCTCGTGACGTGAAACAGACATATTTTGAGGTGCTCAAAAAACAGCGCCTTGTTAAAGTGGAAGAGGAGCCCCTGGAAATCCACAATAAACACTTGAATCAGGCCCGGGCCTTGCACAAGGCGGGTCTGCGCCCCAAGATTGATGTCACAAAGAGTTTGGTAGACAGGGCCAAGACCAAGCTAAAGCTGATCAAGGCCAGGTTCGCGGTTCGCACTGCAAAAATAGATTTGGAAAACGTCCTTGGAGGTCCCCCGCTGCCTGGAAAGTATGCACTTGCCACCATATCATCCTCACCACCGGAGCCTACGGATATGGATTCCCTGATCTTGCAGGCCATCAAGCTCCGCCCGGAGATCGCAAGTCTGAATGACCAGATTAAGTCGGCGGAGGCCCAAATAAGGGTGGCAAAATCCGGGTACTGGCCGTCTGTTAGCGCGAATGGAGGCTATGGCTTGCTGAACACAAAGTTCCCTCTCAAAGACTACTGGCTGGGCGGTGTAAGTCTGAAGTGGGAGATCTTTTCAGGATTTGAGACCCAGGGCAAACAGAGGGAGGCCAGGGCAAGATGTGAAGGGCTAAAGGCAAAACTGAAAAAGCTGGAGCTTGCAGTGGTTCGGGAGGTATCTCGGGCATGTATAGGTGTCCTTGAGACCTCTGAGACTATCGAGACAGCCAAGGTCGTACTTGATGAGGCGAAGGAAAATATGGGACTTGCAGACGGTCGCTACCGGGCAGGGCTCAGCGATTCCATTGAGTTCGCCGATGCCGAATTGACATTAACATCGGCCAAGAGCGATCTGGTGCAGGCGACTTACCAATACTTCCAGAGCTATGCCAATCTGGAACGCGCCGTCGGCGGCCTAAAAAGCCTGGCTCAGACCTCGACGGACCATAAGGCTTCCGGGTTGAATGTCGTGGCAAAGGCATATAAAAAGGATTGAAAATTGTTGATTGAAACTAGAAACTGGAAACTTGTCGAAGATTTTGACTTCAGTGGGGAAGTTCGGATATTGAATATTGGTGATTGATGATTGGAAAGCTCGGAGTTCGGACTTTGGGTTTCGGACTTCCGACATCGGACCTCAGACTTCGAACAATGGGAATTCGGCCATTTGTATGAATTCAACTTTTTTCAAAATTGGTACTTGGAAAGGGGAATGGGGGTTCCGTTTTGAAGGGTGTAACGCTGTCTGAGACCGTTAGAGAGCGATAAGGAATCACGGACAGGGACGTCACCAAAAACCATAGCACTTTTCCCTAAATACTTCCCCCTGTTTTCTCCCACGGCGCGTGATTGCTTTACGCTCTCTTACG
>JABMQV010000546.1 GCA_013203065.1 Desulfobacteraceae bacterium
ATCAAATAGTGTTGTTGCACAGTCGATTCGGGCTTTTCGTGAACATACCGAGTGGGTTATGGTGGTACCCCCTTCGGGTACCCGTAAAGAGGTTATGTACTGGAAAACCGGATTTTATTATATCGCCAAAGGTGCAGATGTCCCAATTGTGCTGGGATATCTGGATTACAAGCGTAAGGTTGGCGGGGTTGGACCCATAGTCACCCCGACCGGAAACATGGAAGCGGATATGGAAATAATTCGGAATTTCTATAACGATATTACAGGCAAATACCCCGAAAAGACGCACAATTCGCTTATCATATCAAAATCAAAACTTATTTAGGAAAGAATAAACCGCTGCAAAAGGTGAACGTAAATTTTCAATAATCTCTGACAACGCTTTGACCACCAACAAGATGTTAATCTTGGATTGAGGTAAAGGACTTCATTGGATAGGGCTATTGCAATTATCATATCAGGGTCTATATCTCTTTTGATGTATCTGGGGTTTGTGGCAGCCCTAAAGAGCGAGAGAGGGAGAGGCTATCTCGGCAGACACTGGTATTACCACCCGAATGCAATCTGTGTTTGGAGGGTATTCATCGGTCTAGCAGGCACGATGCTATATTTTGTAGCCGAGCAACATGCCTGGGGTATCTTGTTGTTTACCGTTTCAGCGGTCTTGGACGGTGTTGACGGACTCATAGCCAGGAGATGCGACCTGGTAACCCTTTTTGGCGAAGAAATCGATCCTCTATGTGACAAATTAACCTATCTGCCTCCCATGGTTTTTTTTGCTTATGAGGGCTCGCTGGATATGACGGCCGTATGGGCCCTACTGATCATAGAAGCCTGCGGGCAGTTCTTGGTCAGATCTATCATTAAGCGTTCAACAAAATTCTCGGTGGCAGCGAATAATTTTGGAAAGATTAAGGCAGTGTTGTGCTTTTCCTTGATCATTTACTGCGCGCTCCTGGATGATGCCATACAACTCACCGATTTTTCAACGCAAATGCTTTATCTATGCATCATTTTATCTGTTTCTTCGAGTGTTTTTAAAACCATATCGAACCGTTTTTATGCAGATATTTTGTCTATCCTGAATTTATTATGCGGCATCACCGGAATATTTTTCCTTTTTCAAGGTCGATATGTATACACAGCCATTGCTATCCTGGCTGGACAGATCTTTGACCTGTTTGATGGCAGGATGGCTGAAAAGCACGGTGGGACAAAGTTTGGGCCATGGCTTGACGATATAGCGGATCTGGTCAGCTTTGGCGTGTGCCCGGGCCTATTGATCTTCTTGAAGGGCAACCTGGGAATCCCCTCTCTTATTTTCGGGATTCTTTACTGCACTGCTGTCGGATTTCGTTTATGGCGATATCTGAATCGTGACAAGCATGACAGGACACTACCCCCTGGCGCCTTTAACGGATTGCCCAGCCCTGCTGGCGCTATGGTTGCCTTGGGGACCTGTTTATTCTGGACAAATCTGTGGATGATATGGGCTGTTATCCTTTTGGTCTCTTTTCTGCTTGTGAGCCATATTCGGTTTGTTCATTTTGGAAGGGTGATATTGCGGCGTGCTCCACGGGGCTTGATTGTCATATTTGGCTTTATCATCGTATTCATCATTGCCTATCTTATAAAGGCAAGGGACCCTCAAATGCTAGGGGCCCTGCTTCTCATGTCCTTCTTAATTTACGTAATAACGAGCAGCAAAATGCTAGCCAGAAAAGCCCCTGAGCCGTAAGGCTACAATCCCTTTGCCCAGTCTTCTATTCTGTCAAAGGCCTTATTGATGTCTGTTTCACCGGCGCCGAACGAAAGCCGGAGGTGACCCTGCCCCGTGGGGCCAAAACCGCTTCCCGGGATCGTAATGACTTTCGCTTCATATAAGAGCTTGAGTGCAAGTTCCATGTCACTCATTCCCTCAAGGAGGATTTGGGGGAAGACATAGTAGGCCCCTTTCGGCCTTTGGTAAGAAAAGATATGGGAAAGATCGTTCAGGCGATTGCAGGTGACATTGCGCCTTGATTGCAACGACGTTACCAGGCGGTGAATAAACTGATCCCCTTCGCCACCCTTGCCGTTTGTTGCCCGAAGGGCCGCCAAAGCGGCATGCTGGGAAACAGTAGGCGCACAAATGGCGAATGCGTCATGAACTTTCAAGACCTGGTCAATGATCCTAGAGCTTGCGTACATGTAACCGACTCTCCAACCGGTCATGCAGTACATCTTCGAAAAACTGTAGCAGGCAATGAGATTGTTCTTCAGCTCAGGAATCGAAGCCGGGCTAAAATGAGGAAGGTCATCGTAGACGAGAAAGTCATACGCTTCATCGGCAATCATAAAGAGTTTCATATCTATTGCCACCTGTGCCAGGGATCTCAGGTCTTCTTCCGAGAAGACTGCTCCGGTAGGATTCATAGGGCTGCAGAGTAAAATAGCTTTTGTTCTGGGGGTGACTGCGTTCTCGAAACCGTCAACATCCAGCCGCCATCCCTCCTCTTCAATGAGCGGCACGAAGACAGGCGTCCCTTCAGCAAAAAGTATCTGCTCAATATGAGAAGAGTAATTTGGAGAGGGAATCAATACTTCATC
>JABMQV010000547.1 GCA_013203065.1 Desulfobacteraceae bacterium
TGAGTGCAACTGCACCTCGCCTCGGAAAAAATTCCACGCACCCTCACCCTTTCATACCCGACATTTCTTTTCAACCTTTGGGTTTAAGCCATGTGGATATGTTTCCTTCCCGATTTACGGTTCCTATACCTGAGAGTTTCTTTCATATCAACTTCTTTTGTTGCAGGGTCCACAACAACGCCATACTTCTCCCTAGCCTCTTCAACGGACACGTATTGGCTTATAACATCAAGATGCACGGCTTTGGCGTCTCTTTCAAAAGGATCACCATAGCCCCCGGCGCCAGCCAGGATTTGACTGACCAAATCTCCGGATTTCAGCTCATAGCACCCCTTTGAGTGGAGGACTTGCTCATTGGATCCCGGATTCAGAATTGTAATACCTGTAGAACCGGCTTTCCCTCCAAACAAGCCAAAAGGCGGATAACGTTGCCTGTCCGTGAGATTGGAAAACTGAATATCGTTTTCTAAAACGCGCACATCACGGCGAATAGCGCATCCTCCCCTGTACTGGCCTGATCCGGCAGAATCCTGAACTATCTCAAATCTTTCAATACGCAGGGGATAGTTTGTCTCAAAAACCTCTACGGGGATATTGCTTATGTTAAAGGCAGATACCATTGCTTCACAGCCGTCTTTGTTGCTTCTGGCCCCAAACCCTCCCACCACAATCTCATAGCACACAAAATGTTTTCCTGTACGCGAGTTGAAGCCACCGAAATTGGGATTTGCCCAATGGGAGGCCGCTGTAATTACCTTATCAGGAATGGCCTGACTGAGGGCGCCCATCACGACTTCAAAGAGTCTTTGATTAACAATGGCCCTTCCTCCCACGGCAGTGGGAAACCGGGGATTGAAAAAGGACCCTTCCGGAGCAACTACTTTTATCGGTCGAATGCATCCTTCATTTTGCGGGATGTAAGGGTCTGTGAGACATTTGATGGCAAAAAAACAATATGCATACGTATAATTGAGAACACTATTTAAAGCGGAACGCGTTTGAGGACTGCTCCCTGAAAAGTCAATAATGATATCACTCCCCTTTACCTCCACCGTCACATGTACCTTTATTGGAGACGTATCTCGGCCCGAATCATCAAAATAGTCAGTGAAGGTATAGCTCCCATCCGGAATTTTTTCTATGGCGGCGCGGATTGCTTCTTCTGAACGGGAAATAATCACATCCATACAGTCCTTTACAACGCCTAATCCATATGTCTCAATGAGCGATGAAAGCCTTCTCTCTCCTACTCGATTGGCATTTGCCTGGGCCATTAAATCACCCTTTACGACATCGGGAACCCTCACATTGCCTGTTATTAACTTCAATACGTCTTCCTGTATCTCACCCTCTTTGACTAATTTGACGGGAAGTATCCTGATTCCTTCCTGAAACACATCATTAACATTTTCCACTGCCTGCGAGCCTGGGGCCCCACCCCCCACATCCACGTGATGGGCGCAATTAACGGCAAAGGCAACAAGCTTGTTTTGGTGGAATATGGGAGCAACACAAAAGCAATCAGGATAGTGGCCAGAGCCGAGATAGGAATCATTAAGAATGATCACATCACCCGGCTTCATTTCTTCCGGGGGGTATTCTGAGATCACGTGCTTAACGACAAAGGGCATGGATCCAAGATGGCCCGGGCTAAAATCTCCCTGGGCAATGAGTCTGCCTTTTTCATCAAAAAGACCTACTGAAAAATCCTCAGCCTCACGGACTGCCAAAGAGTAAGCCGTTTTCTTTAGAGTGGCCCCCATCTCCTCCGCAACGGATCGGACTCCTCCCCAAACGACCCCTAAAGTAATTGGATCTATTTCAATCATACCATCACCCGTGTACTTGAGTTTCCACCATTAGATTGCAGTACTCGTCCACATATCCACGATCGCCGGGCAACATTAACGTTGTGGACTCCCTCTCTTCAACAACAGCAGGCCCCGATAAAACGAAATTTGGCGGAAGCTTATACCTGTCGTAAATGGTGCACTCCACAAACCCTTTGGCTTCCGGGAAAAAAACCTTTCTTGTCCCCTTGATGGCAGCATCAGCATTATCTTCCGATATATTGTATCTCTTCAACTTGATCGTCGGGGGGGGACAATAGGCGGTCACTCTCCAGTTTACAGCCTCAATGGGTTGTGATTCATCGCAGTAGCCAAAGATATCGTAATAGAGCCTGTTGAAAGTTGTTTTGATTTCCTCCAAATCATTCTCTTTGAGATTCCCGCCCGGAAGGGGTACGTTGATTTGATGGCCTTGCCCCATATAACGCATGTCTGCCGTCCTAAAGAAAAAATGCTCTCCTCTAGCCTTTGCTTCTTTCAGAACCGCGTCGCCCTTTGCTTCCATTTTAGAGAACAGATGGTTCACACGTTCCAGGATTTCTTGATTAAGAGATAAGATGTGGGGATCATTAAAATCGAATGAAAGCCCTGCTACCAACAAACCTATCGCAGAAGTAACACCAGCTGCAGTGGGAATAAAAACCCTGGATATTCCTAATTCTCTAGCGATCCTTGAACCGTGAAGTGGGCCCGCTCCGCCAAAAACAACAAGGGGAAGTCTCCTCGGATCTCTCCCTCTCTCTATTGATATGATCCGGGTCGCTGCAGCCATATTCTTGTTCACCATATCGTGGATACCCCATGCAGCCCGTGTTAGATCCAATCCAAGGGGCTTTGCTATCTTTTCTTCAATTGACTTTTGGGCGGCACTCACATTTAGTGCCATTCTTCCTCCCAGAAAATAATCGGGGTTCATATAACCGAGGATAAGGTTGGCATCTGTGACGGTAGGTAGGAGTCCTCCGAGGCCGTAGCTAGCTGGACCCGGCTCTGCGCCAGCGCTCTCCGGTCCAACAGAAATGACTCCCATTTTTAGGGAGGCAACACTGCCGCCCCCCGCGCCAATCTCAATTAAGTCCAGAGCCGGAATCATAAGGGGGAGCCCGCTTCCTGGTTTCAACTTGATCTTATCTGCTTCGAATTTGTTGGTGATTCTGGGCCGACCCTTTTCGATGAGGGCCAGTTTCGCAGTAGTCCCACCCATATCAAAGGAAATGAGATCCTTTTGTCCAATGAGATCCCCATAAAAGGCGGCCATAAGGGCACCCGCAGCAGGCCCCGCCTCAATCATGTAAACGGGGAAACGGATCATCTCATCTATGGTGGTAATTCCCCCATTGGATTTCATGATATAGATTGTGCGTGTGTATCCCTTCTTGGCGAGACCTGTTATGAGATTCTCTAAATAGAGCTTGACCTCTGGCATGACGTAAGCGTTGATGGCGGTAGTATTTGTCCTTTCGTATTCACCAATCTGAGGTGCAATCTCGGAAGAAAGGGAAATCATCGTGCCCGGTGACATCTCCTCAATAATCTCTTTGATCTTCTTCTCATGGGATGGGTTTATATGAGAATGGAGAAGACTGACACAAATACTCTTTACCCCTTCTTTAATGAGGTCATTTATATGGGATTTGACTTCCATTTCGTCTAGCTCTTTCAAAACCGAACCGTCGAAGCAAATCCTTTCATTGACTTCTCTAATAGAATAACGGGGAATAATAGGTTTTGGCTTCTCTATTGACAAATCATAAAGATCGTATCTCCTCTGCCTTTGAATTCCCAGAATGTCCCTGAAGCCTTTGGTTGCCAAAATGGCGGTATCATCCTCTTTTGTCCTTTCCAATAATGTATTTGTGGCCAGGGTGGAGGCATGGACGATCTGAGAGATATCTTTAAACTCGATGGCATTGTCTTCAAACAACATATCAATGCCCTTTGTAAAGCCCATGGAAGGATCCTGAGTGGTGGTGGGGTATTTGGCAATAGATAGTTCACCCGTCTCTTCATCAACCATGACTAGGTCTGTAAAAGTGCCCCCGATGTCGGCCCCAATCTTCCACATATCAGAAACCTCCCGCTGTGGAACTAAAGAATCACTTGCCATGCTACTGTCCTAAACGCCCTTTACAGCATGACGAAATTCGATGACATCTTGGCAAACTGGAAATCTGCGTATTGTCAAGCATTCAAAGGCCGACCTGATAATCCATCCGCCACGCTGAGCAATATCAAAGAAAAAGGCCTTCCTGTTATGGCCAGTCAGACATACGATACCTTCCTGAAAGATAGACAAAACAGGGGCCATGAATTTCGAATAAGGGCTTACCAATCTATCATAGACGATATGTGAAAGCAAATATCATTTTGTGAGTGGTCAAAGCATTCTTCGAATAAATTTTGTGTACTTGAAGCATCGCTTTTCTACGAGCAATTTCACTTGACAAGATTTGGATGGAATTCTACTATTATACTACAATATCTCAACAGTTTCCGTAGAGATGAGTGGTCACGATACTCATATCGCCTGCTTAACATCAACACTGATTCGACATAATATTCCGACACGTGTGAACAGGCTCTTGAACAGGTGTATTGGAAACAGGATAACGATTCTTGGACGTCAAATTGTAATGAAACTGAAAGCAACTTATCACAGGTGATAATTTTTGAATCTACGCCTGTTCCCCTCATGTGTCGACACTGGTGATATTGCCCTATTCAGGAATGCCGCAGAGCGAATCCAGATCAGGCAATCTCCTATGGCTACACTGAGAGGTCGGTGGACGTGGGTTACCCGTTTAATCGGGAAAGGGGGTATGTATGGCCAGCCATGATGAGATGAAACGCCTAAGAAAGGAATATGGAGAGTGGGGAAAAAGGCTCGAGGAGACATCGGTACTGCCTGACCCGAAAGGGAAGGTATATGCCACTGATTCCGGTATTCCTGTAAAACCTTTGTACACACCGCTGGACTTGGAGGACATTGGCTTTGATTACTTGAAAAAGTTGGGATTTCCAGGGCAGTATCCTTTCACAAGGGGAATTACGGAAGGAGGGTATCGCCAGGTCGGAATACGGCCAAAGCAGTATATTGGTTATGGAAGCGCCAAGGAGACCAATGAACTCTACAAGGCGATGATCAGAGAAGGAAACCAGGTTATCTCAATGGCCTACGATCTGCCCACCCAGAGTGGGTATGACTCAGATGACCCCCGGGTTCTGGGTGAGGTGGGAAAAATAGGAGTACCCGTTTGTTCCTTAAAGGATTGGGAGACTGTTTTCGATGGAATTGATTTGGGCAATATTCTCGTGGGCTCGGTTTGTAATGCCCAGGCATCCGTTGCATTTGCCTGGCATATTGCCATGGGTGAGAAACAGGGCGTATTGCCAAGAGATTTGAAGGGGCTAACACAAAATGATATTTTGAAGGAATATATTGCCAGGGGAAACTATATTTTTCCTCCGGAGGCCTCAATGCGCCTTGTGGGGGACATGATTGTATTCGCAAAAGAAAACGTGCCCAACTACACCCCGATTTATTTCTGCCCGTATCATATTCGAGAAGCCGGCAGCGATGCTATCCAGGAGATTGGATTCTCTTTGTCAAACGCCATTGCGTACATTGATCATGCATTGAGAAGAGGCCTTACGGTTGATGATGTGGCATCACGAATGACCTGTTTGATTACCGGCAGACACCGTGACTTTTTGGAAGAGATTGCTAAGTTACGCGCTATTCGTTTCCTGTGGGCCAAGATTTTAAAAGAGAGATATGGCGCAGAGAACCCTCTATCTTTTAAACTCAGCATGTGGGATTATGAAGGGGGTATTGGGTTCACACGGGAGCAGCCTGAAATAAATATTGCAAGGGCAGCTATCGCTGCTGTGGTTGGATTTCTGGCGGGGGTGCAGGACATAGGACTTTGTACAATGGATGAAACCCTGGGGATTCCCTCACAGAAGGCCCTGACCATTGCCATTAGAACAAGTCAAATCGTGATGCATGAGACAGGCTTAGCCAATACGGTGGATCCTTTGGCGGGATCGTACTGTTTGGAGTCTCTAACCCATGAAGTGGCAAGCAGGGCCGAAAAACTGATTGAAAAGATCGATGGCATGGGAGGGATGGTCAAGGCAATTGAACGGGGATATCCCCAGTCCGAAATAACCAAGTCCGCATATGACTATCAAAAGAAGGTTGATAGCGGTGAGTATCCAATTGTGGGCCATAATATCTTCCGGTCAGAAGAAGCGCGGGAGACCCGTTCCCTCTATCGGGCAAATACCGACATGGTTGAAGAGCATATTGCCAACCTCAAGAAACTGCGGAAAGCGAGAGATAACCAGAAAGTTCAAAAGGCTATCGACGATCTAAAA
>JABMQV010000548.1 GCA_013203065.1 Desulfobacteraceae bacterium
AAACCAAGACCCACCGCAAACTCACCCAAAAGTGCCAATCCAGCGTGCGATGTAATCGGATCCTTGGTCGTTTCAAGCTTGAAAGGAAGTACCGTTTGTTTTATGATCTGATTCTCACCTCGTTGGTTCAGTTTGTGTTGCTTCGTCGTAACGCATATCTACTTGATTCAACGAGGTTTGTCAGTTTATTTCGCTACCAAAATACCGTCAATCGCGGGTTTCGGGATAGTGAACCTTGTATTGGGCAGAGAAACTGTCCGGGATTGGTCATTCTGCCCAATTTTGGCGTCAGGCTCAGACAGTTTTTTAGTGGGTTTTCCGGTTTGTGTTCCCTTGACAATGAGGAGCATCCCCCATAGTCCGCCTGGAATTCATTTTTCTCAGATATGCATTTAAATTTACCTGAATGAATGACGAGGCACTCACCCCCATCGAACCATAAGGTTCTCAATGAGCGGCTCACCCTTGCGGCCGGCGGCGCAGCATTCCTCTTGGCTATCCTATGGGGGGGCAATAACATCGCAATCAAGTTTGCCTTGGTTGGTGTCCCTTCTCTTTCCCTTGCCGGTATTCGGTTTGTTTTGGGTTTTTTCATCGTACTGATTTGGGCCCTTTGGAGCCGGGTGCCCTTATCTCTGGAAGATGGGGAAAGGCGAGGGATTATACAGCTTGCGTTTCTTTTTGTTCTCCAGATCTGTCTACTAAATGTGGGCATTAATAATTCGCTTGCTGGACGTACGACCATTCTTATCGCCACCCACCCTTTCTTTATAGCGCTTTTCGCTCATTTCATGATCCAGGGAGACCGCCTATCTCGGATGAAAAGCGTTGGTATAGTGCTCTCCTTCTTGGGAGTGATTTTTGTTTTTGCGGAAAGTATTGTCCTGAAAGACTTCCGCTACCTGGTTGGGGATCTCATTGTCCTTTTGAGCAGCCTCTTGCTCGGTTTCAGACTCGTGTATATCAAGATACTGACTCAAGGGATTCACCCGGCCAAACTTCTTCTTTGGCAGGCAGCCCTCAGCATTCCAGTCTTTTTCCTTCTGAGTTTTTTCTTTGAAAGAGATTTCCACTATCAGTTCGATTCCCGAGTGATCTTAGGTATCCTTTATCAGGGCGTAATGGTTGCCGGGATCGGCTTTATTGTTCTCACCCTGCTGTTTCAACGCTATATAGCCAGTCGTGTGGGCGTGTTTCAGTTCATAACCCCTGTTTTTGGTGTTTTGTTTAGCAATCTTCTCCTAGGAGAGGGACTTTCATTTGGGCTCACTGCAAGCATGGTGCTGGTTGGGACGGGAATTGCCATTGTCAATTACGAATCTTGACTCGGGAGTCTGATCATGTTGAGCAACCCCCTTTAGCGTATTCAGTGGCCTCCGGCAAAGCCGGAGGATTGATTGTGAACCGCTCAAAGCGGTCTGAAAACCATGAGCCACGTAAAGGTGGCTAGCCCTAAAACATTTGCAGCTGGGCTATCTTGTTGTCGAACTCTTCCTGTTTTCTGATTTATGCTCGGACCTTCAGAAGTACTTCCCCCTTTCGTGGCGCGGGTACGGGGACTTCTTCAACGGATAACGGTTGCCCTACGTTGTAGAAACGCGCAGCCTTCATTTTTCTCTCCTAAAGCTTGGCAGTTCAATGCCATTACAAATATGATTCATTTGTCAGTGATCAATGCCTGAACCCGGTCTCATCTCAGTTCCCTTCTTAGTATCTTACCGGTTGGTCCTTTGGGGAGAGCGTCCAGAAATTCTACGGCCCTCAATTTTTTATATTTTGCGAGACGGTCCTCTACATAGCTCAAAATCTCTTGTCCATCCGCCGTCTTGCCGGGTTTGAGGACAATAGAGGCTTTTGGGATTTCACCCATCTTTTCGTCGGGCACCCCCACTACGGCAGCTTCCAAAACCTTCGGATTTTCATAAAGGAGCTCTTCCAGCTCGATGGGATAAATATTGTACCCACCGCAGATGATCATATCCTTTTTTCGGTCAAAAATATAAAGGTAGCCTTCTTCATCGAGCATTCCAATATCGCCCGTATGAAGCCAGCCGTCTTTAATGGCCGCGCGGGTCCCTTCGGGATTATTCCAGTAACCTTTCATGACGCAATGACCCTTGCAGCAGATCTCACCGTGTTTATTGGCAGGAAGCGTTCGATCGTCGTCACCCACAATTTTTACCTGGATGTGCGGCAGGGGGTAGCCGACGCTCTCGAATTTTCTCTTCATATCCACCCGGTCAAGGGAGATGACGGGCGAACTCTCGACCTGCCCGTAGGCCTGGATGGTCTTACAGCCAAATTTTTCTTCAACTGCTTTTCTCAGT
>JABMQV010000549.1 GCA_013203065.1 Desulfobacteraceae bacterium
GATTTCTTCTGCTTCTTCCTTAGGAATAGCTTCCTTTACCGGTTTTGGTGCTTCTGTCACCAGGTCCTTGGCTTCCTTAAGCCCCAGGCCGGTCACCGCCCGCACGACCTTGATGACGGCAATTTTCTTGTCGCCGATAGCGGCGAGAATGACATCGAATTCTGTCTGCTCTTCTTCTTGAGCGGCATCAGCCCCGGCTCCCGCGCCGGCGGCAGCTACAGCAACGGGTGCGGCTGCGGTTACACCGAGGCGGTCTTCCAAGGCTTTGACGAGCTTTGATAGCTCCAGCACGGTGAGTGTTTCCACATAGGCGATGAACTTCTCCATCTCCTCAGATACAACAACTCCAGTTTCTTCAGACATGCTTGATTTCCTCCGGACTTTATTAGGCTGCTTTTTCTTTTTCGTTCAAATAAGCGCTCAAAACATAGACGATACTGGCAAGCTTAGCGTTCATGACCCGTACCAGTTGGCTGGCCGGCGCTTCAAGTACGCTGAGCAACTGTGCAAGCAAGACTTCTCTGGCAGGAAGTGCAGCCAAGGCAGTGACATCCTCGGAACTGCAGAGCTGGCCATTCAGCACTCCCAGCTTCACAGCTAGCTCTTCATGCGTCTTGGCAAAATCCCGCAGGATTTTGGCAACGGCCACCACATCCTCACCGCTGAGAACAAGTGCATTGTCGTCGACGAATGCCGTCTCCTTGTGCAATTCCAGCCCCAGCTCTTCGCTTGCTTTCCTGAAGATCCGGTTTGGCATCACGTGGCACTGGCCGCCAACCGAGGCGAGTAGGCTACGCAGCTCGGCGAACGCTTTCGCCGTCAGGCCTTTATAGTTGACCAGGAAAAAGCTAGGGGATGTTTCCAGGAGTGTTTTGATATCCTGAACCAGTTGTATTTTTTCAGCTCTCATCTGCTTCAGACCTTTTCAGCGACACTCTTGATGTCAATTTTGATTCCCGGGCTCATTGTTGCGCAAACGGTCAGGGCTTGCAGATAGATTCCTTTCGCGGCTGAGGGACGTTGCCTCTGAATCACCTGCACCAGGGCCGTGGCGTTTTCCAGCAGGGCTTCCTGACTGAAGGAAAGCTTGCCAATGAGAACATGGATACATCCGCCGCGGTCGCACCGGTATTCCACGCGGCCGGCCTTGGCCTGTTTCACGGCCGTTGCCGTATCATCGGTGACTGTTCCCGTTTTCGGATTAGGCATGAGACCTCGTGGTCCAAGTACACGACCAAGAGCTCGGACACGTTTCATGGCTGCGGGAGTAGCGATGATTACGTCAAAACCCAACCACCCACCTTTGATCCGTTCCAGCAGCTCTTCAAAGCCAACTTCATCCGCCCCGGCTTCGGCGGCAGCAGTAGCGGCATCACCCTCGGCGATGACCACAACCCGTACTTCTTTGCCGGTACCACGAGGAAGAACCATTGCTCCACGGATGACCTGGTCGGATTGCTTGGGGTCAATTCCCAGCCGAAAAACCAGTTCGACGGTTTCGTCAAACTTAGCGGTTGGCATCTCTTTGAGAACACGCAGGGCATCCTCGATGGCATGAGTTGTTTGCCGGTCAACGGCCGCCAACCGGCTTCGATAAAGTTTACTTCTCTTCATCGACCACCTCAATTCCCATGCTTCGCGCTGTCCCGGCAATAATCTTTGCAGCTGCATCTACATCTCGAGCGTTCAGGTCATCCTTCTTGATCTCGATGATTTCCTCAAGATCCTTTCGAGTAACTTTCCCCACCACCTCACGTCCCGGCTCATTTGCTCCGGAGGCAAGGTTTGCAGCCTTTTTCAAGAGTATGGCCGCAGGAGGAGACTTGGTGATAAAGGTGAACGAACGATCCTGATAGACCGTGATGACCACCGGGATGATCATCCCGGCATTACCTTGGGTCGATGCATTGAACTGCTTGCAGAAGTCCATGATGTTGACACCAGCCTGCCCCAAAGCCGGTCCTACCGGCGGAGCAGGATTGGCGGCACCCGCAGGGATCTGCAAACGGACCTCACCTACGATTTTTTTAGCCATTTTGTGCGTTCCCGACGCCCTGGTCCGAGCCAGCAGGATCTCTTCCAGTCAGCGCTATATTTGTTTGGTTGTCATTAGAATTCGAGCTGAGAAACATCAACTCCGCTCGACCTGCCAGTATTCCACTTCCACAGGCGTAGCACGCCCGAAAATCGTTACTGAGACACGCAACCTACCCCGGTCCGTGTCGACATTCTCTATCGTCCCCTCGAAATTTTCAAAAGCGCCATCCTGGATGATCACGGTCTCGCCAATTTCAAATTCCACTTTTGGCTTAGTTGTTTCTTCGCTGGCGTCCCGTTGCTGTAGCATGTCCGAGACTTCCTGAGGCGACAGAGGGACGGGTCGGTTACCACCGACAAAGCCAATAATTCCCTGGGTCTCCTTGATGAAATACCATGCCCCATGGTTGGGGTTGCCGTCCTCATCATACAAGGCAGCTTTTATCAAAATATACCCGGGATAGAGCTTGCGCTCGACGGTGATCCGTTTCCCCTGGCGTCGTTCTGACACTTTCTCAGTGGGTATGACGACTTCCAAGACAGCGTCTTCAACACCTTCAGTAGCGCGTCGTCTTTCAATACTCTGTCTTATTTTGAATTCCTGGCCGGACATTGTCTGGACCACGAACCACTGAGCTTGTTCCTGTTCTGCCATTTTTGGATTCAGTCCTTCACACAATCTGTGAAATGCTGTCCGTACTGACTCCGCAACCGCGGAGAACCAGTCGAGCTGTGATCGCTGATTGGAACACGACACATGCTACGGGAATTCCCCATTCGTTGATTTGGCCTTGCCGTTTGACCGTTTTCGAGAGCGGTGCTACAGGGTCACGGTTAGCAGTTGGATAATGGCTTGGAGAATCCAATCAGCAAAAAAGACAAATAAACTGAGTATGAGCACCGAGACAATGACAAGAACAGTCGATTCTCCGAGCTCATTCCAGCCGGGCCATGTACACTTTGCCAGCTCAGCTACCGTCTCGTGATAAACATTACGAATTTTTGCGATAGGGTTCAACATGCTCGCCTATTTTCCAGAGGTTGCTTTCTGTGGATATTCCTTTGCTCTCTCTGCTGCGTTATGGTGAACGGTGGCAGGTGAGACAGGGATCGAACCTGCGACCTGCGGTTTTGGAGACCGCTGCTCTA
>JABMQV010000550.1 GCA_013203065.1 Desulfobacteraceae bacterium
AAGAACCATGTGAAACCTCCCGGCATCATCGTGGTGGGTGACGTGGTCCGCCTCAGGGAAAAGCTCAATTGGTTTGAGACAAGGCCGCTCTTTGGAAAGCGGATCATGGTTACGAGGGCCCGGGATCAGGCCAGCGAATTTCTGAAAGGGCTGACGCACTTGGGCGCGGAGTGTATCGAATTTCCAACGATCGAGGTGGTGCCCCCCGAGAACTGGGATGCGTTGGACCGTGCCATCGGTGCCCTGGAGACCTACCAATGGGTGGTCTTTACATCCGTAAATGGGGTGAAATATTTCCTGAGACGTCTTGCGGCCCTTGGAAGGGATATACGGGATCTTAAGGGACTACACATAGGGGCCATCGGTCCCAAGACGGCCCAACGCTGGCATCGGTTGGGAATCGAACCGGACCTGGTGCCTGAAGAATACCGGGCAGAGGCGGTGGTGGAATGCTTCAGAAAAAAAGGTGCGAAAGGGGCAAGAGTTCTCATCCCCAGGGCGGCCAAGGCAAGGGAGGTCCTGCCTGAGGAACTGAGGAAGATGGGGGCCCGGGTAGATGTTGTCCCGGCCTATCGAACGATTAAACCCTCACAAGACACTGCACGGGTTAGCGAACTGCTGGAGAAAGGGGCCATTGACATGGTGACCTTTACCAGTTCATCCACGGTCACGAATTTTCTTGGGATGTTTGAGGCACACAGGGACCGGACCCCGGGATGGATGAGACACGTTGTTGTGGCATGTATTGGACCCATCACGGCAAGAACGGCCCAGGAAAACGGCCTTTCTGTGGATTTGGTCCCCACTGAATATACTGTCGAGGCCCTCACAGATTCCATTGTCCGGTATTTTATGTCACATTGAACTGAAACCTCGAAGACTTTCCAGGTCGAGCAGAAGTGATAGGTCACCATTTTCCCCAATCCCTACCCCGGAGAAAATCCCTGCCTTGGCTATCATCTCGCCAAGACGCATGACCATGACCGGTTTGTTCCCGATAATGCTGTCAACAGCCATCTGCACATGTCCATTGTCCCCACCCCCTTCCCTTGACGGCAGCGTATGGAGGTCGGAAGTATCGATGTTGCCAGCGGACTCGGTACGTGTAAGCCTGAGGACGTGAAACGATTCTCTCCCATTGTCCTTAACACCCAACAATGCCCTGAGATCGTAAAATGAGCTGTTATCCTCACGCAGTGCGGATTCTCTTTTTTCAATGGATTCCACACGCAAAGTGGGGATACAAAGGGAATAGGGTCCTATCTTGAATGAAACCACGTAAATAACCGAAAGAACCAAGGGTAGTTTTATGATAAATTCAGTTCCTTTGGAGGGCTGTGAACGGATAGACATGGAACCACCCAAATATTCTATGGCCTGAGAAACGACGTTCATGCCTATTCCCCTGCCGGCCATGTCTGAGATTGCACTGGCCGAGGAGAAGTCTTTGTCCAGTATGGTATTGAAGAATTCATCTTCCGGCATCTCGGCTATCTCCTCATCTGTCAAGGATTTCCTGTCCTTTAGATAGGTGATGATAGCCGATCTATTCAGGCCCTGACCATCGTCTCGCATTCTTAAAACGAGAGTATCTTTCTCACAGGCTGCCTCCAGGGTGATCTTGCCTTCAGCTGCTTTGCCTCCCTCTACACGTTCCTCGGGGAGTTCAACTCCGTGGGCTATGGCGTTCCTCAAGAGATGTATAAACGGTTCTCTGAAGCGATCCATAAGCGCTATATCAGCCTGGATTTCTCCCCCGATAACTTCAACCTTTACTTCTTTTTTGTGATGTTTGGCCAGATCTCTGATGGCCTTGGAAAAAAGCTGCGCAAAGTCATCCACTGATACCAGCCGCAACTGGGCCAGCCGAAAGTAAAGGCCTTTTAGCATGGATCTGTAATGGCCAACCCAGTTCTTGAGGCCTGCCGTTTGTCTGGGCAACGGCGGGAGCGTGTTTTCCAATAACAGTATTTCCTGGGAAATCCCAAGAAGTTCCTCGATTACGGGATATTTTATCCGGACCTGATCTATTCTATCTGGAACGGAAGGAGCGGCAGGGTAAGACGGGTCTGCGGAAGGGGCCTCCCCGGGTATCCCCCCAGGGCCTTTCTCAAACCTTGAGGTCAGTTGATCATACCGGTCTTGGTTTTCTGGAGAATCGAAGCCATCTTTCCTTGCCACCAGGACTCTGAGTAGCTCTGTTCCATCAAAAATCAACTGGATTGCATCCGGTGTAACAGGCGTTTCACCCTGTTGAAACTGTTTGCACCAGTCTTCAATTGAATGGCTCAGTTGCGTGATCCTCTCCAGACTTAAGGCCCTGGCCATTCCTTTGATGGAATGAACTTTCCCGTGAATTTCACCCCACAGATCGCGATTGCCAAGATCTTTTTCCACCCGCATCAGGAGGGTGTCTAATTCCTGCAGGTATTTTTCCGACTCCTGAGTGAATATCTTTTCATATTTTGTGATATCCATAAGAAAGTCCTGATAACATTTCCCAGATATGCTCGGGGGTAATCACCTGTATTTTGCATCCCCCTTGAAAATAAACCCCTTCTTCCCCGTTGTTATCCTCGATCCAGGTAATCCCGATGATCTCATCAGGTACGAGTGCCAATTTTCTCTGGGACCACTTTAGAAGGATGGCCCGATAATTTCCC
>JABMQV010000551.1 GCA_013203065.1 Desulfobacteraceae bacterium
GCTGTTTTGCCGTGTTTGCACTACTCTTTTATTCTTAAATGCGGTTTTATATTTTCGTCACAGTTTATCGGTGAGGCGTATCAAGGCAGCCCGTCGGTGGGCGTCCATTGTCTCGAACTCGGCCTGCCTGACCGAATAGGGCGCAAGCACCCCTACCCCTCGCTCATCCACCCATTGGTGGGTAATCACCTTCAGGAAATGGCCCACCCAAAGGCCACCGGTGTACCGGGCACCCGCGAGGGTGGGAAGGATATGGTTGGTCCCGGCAACTTTATCGGCAAACACCTCTGCCGCTGCCTGGCCCAGAAAAAGAGACCCATATGACGTGAGCATGGGGAGAAGATCTCTTGGTTCCTTTGTGTGAACTTCCAGATGTTCCGGTGCGTAGCTGTTGGCATAAGCGGCTGCCTCTTCCAGGTCGGGCACCACCACCACGATTCCCTTGTCTTCCCATGACCGCCGGGCGACCTCCTCGGTCTTGAGATCAGCCAATTGCCGTTCCACCTCTTCCAGTACCTGGTTGGCCACCGTCTCCGATGTTGTTACCAAGGCGCCCCGTGCATTTGGGTCATGCTCACATTGGGCCAGGAGGTCTGCGGCAATATAATCGGCCCGGGCCGTTTCATCTGCAATGACCATGCACTCGCTGGGCCCAGCCAGAAAATCGATACCCACTGTCCCGAAAACCTGCCGTTTTGCTTCAGTGACGTACTGGTTGCCCGGACCCACAATCAGATCCACAGGCTGTATGGTCTCAGTGCCGTAGGCCATGGCGCCAATGGCTTGGGCGCCTCCCAGGCAATAGATTTCGTCCGCCCCGATGGCTGCCATGGTGTATAGGATAGCCGGATTAATGCGTTTCTCGGTTCCCGGTGATGAACAGGTCACAATCCGTCTCACGCCTGCTACCTTGGCAGGTGCCAGGGACATTACGGCAGAGGTGAGGCAGGGATAACGTCCGGCCGGAACATACGCTGCACAGGAATCCACAGGGACAAGCCGGTGACCCATAAAGGCGCCGGGGATCATTTCTTTTTCAAACTCACCGATCTGTGCCCGTTGCGCCTCCGCAAAGGCGGTCACCCGCTCGATGGCAAAATCAAGAAGCTCGATAATATCAGGGGGCAGTTCCTTCTTTGCCGCTTCGATCTCGGTTTCGTTGATCCGTATCGGCCCGTCATATCCATCAAATGTCCGGGAATAGTGAGATAATGCCGTGTCCCCTTCGTCGCGTACACGATCCAGAATTTCCTCTACGCTCCGGCGGAGTTCCTTGACGTCCTCCACTTTAACCGGTTTGGCGCTTTTAAGTTCCTTGATTTTCATCATTACCCCTCCTTCAACCTAATTCATCGATATTTTCCTGGATCTTCCACATGGCCTCAATGATGTCGTCCATGTCCTCAGGTTCACCCAGGAGGACCTGGTGGCGCAAAATGATCGTACATCCACAGGCTTCCTCCGCGGCCGGACATTGCGGGTTTCTCAGGTCTACGACCTGACAATATCTTTCCAGGGCCCGGGGACACAGATAGTCGTTCAAATTTTTGACTTCAAAGACCGGATGACGGTAAATCGGTTTTCGGTCGCCCGGTACAAAGGGGACACCTTCCGCGTTCAGGGCATCACAAAGCCTTGCCGGATCCAGGTTTCCGTAAAGCGCCGGCTCGAACCGAACCAAATAGTAGTAATAGCCGTGTTTCATTGGGGGTCTGTTCACAAGGATGTGACGCACACCGGGTATCTCATTGAGTCCCTTGGTGAGGCGGGCCGCATTGGCCTGGCGACGGGTGTCCAGCTCTGGAAATTTTTCCAGCTGCGCCAGAAGAACCGCAGACTGAAACTCGGAGAGTCTGTAGTTGCTTGAAAGATGCCGGCAGGTCAGATCCGATGACCGTACGCCCCCCTGACCCCTGAACCGACCAAAGGCGCGAAGGGCCACCACCCTTTCAGCCAGGTTGGGATCGTTTGTCATCACCAACCCGCCTTCTCCGGCAGTCATGGTCTTGTTTGATTGAAAGCTGAAAGTCCCCAACTCGCCCCAAGTTCCTGCCTTTTTGCCTCCAAGATCCGAATCGATGGCCTGGGCGCAATCCTCAATAATGGCAATTCCCCCCTTTCCTGCTATTTCCACCAGGGAAGGCATGTCTGCCATATGCCCACCCAAATGCACCGGGAGGATTGCTCGGGTGTGCTCACCCATGCGGCGGGCCGCATCCCGGTGATCCAGGCAATAGCTCTGTTTATCAATGTCGGCAAATACCGGGACCGCGCCTACCATGAGCACTGACGTGGCGGTTGAGACGAATGTATAGGCAGGCACGATCACTTCATCGCCCGGCTTCACACCCAATGCCCGCAGCGCGACCTCAATGGCCACACTGCCGTTTGCCAGCGGCAGTCCAAAGCGGGCACCGTGTAAGACTGCAAAACGTTCCCCAAAAAGTGACCCCAGGGCTTCCGGGTCATCCCCTTGAAGTCCCGCAAACCATCGATTGCCTCTCAACACCTTGTCGAACCAAAAGGTCTCCCCCGGCCCTCCCTGGGGCCAGGGTGGATAAGGTTTAGTCCTCACAGGACTTCCACCGAGCAACGCGAGCTTAGCCATTCAAAATACCGCCAGTCATTGATTCTTCCGGATGCCTCAAAAAGGAAGCCGCGGCCTGTCTCTAGTCAAAACCGGGTTGTATCGGTCAGGGTCGCCTCCGAACAAAAGACCCTCATCATGGTGCTTTTGATACAACGCAGATGCTCACGATGTCAAGGATCACGATCATGACAGATTTCCTGTTTTCATAAAGGCGGCAGGTTTGTATTTCCCTTGACCTGGATCTTTTTTTCCCCTATTTTCACAACATCCAAGAAAGAAAAAACCCAGGAAAACAGCCAAAAAAAGAAAGGGAGGTATACATTATGAGCGATGAGAGTGTGGTCAAATATGATGAACGGGGCGTGTTGGATGGGGGCA
>JABMQV010000552.1 GCA_013203065.1 Desulfobacteraceae bacterium
AACAACCGCTCCGGCAATGCAGACGTAAAGGACCTGCTATTTTACGCGCTTACACTCTTGATCATTCTTTTGGTGGTAATTGCCATCAATCTTGTTGCCTATGAGGTCGCCCGGGGGGTCCACCTGTTTGCCCCCAGGGCCTTCCTATTCGCCATACCAGTGGCCTGTGGTGCAATGCTCATCACCGTGTTCAATGGGATTGGAGTCGCCGTTAGCTTTTCCCTCATCATTTCTGTCCTGGCCTCCCTCGTCCTGGGGGGCAGGGTGGAATATTTTATCTATTTTTTCCTTAGCTCTTTGGTAGCAGCCTCTGGTGTCAGGAATTGCCGGGAGAGAAGCATCTTTATCAGGACAGGGCTAAAGGTCTCCGTATGCAGCATTATCCTGGCACTTTCCATTGAGGCATTGCATGCCTCTTTTCTCACATTGGAGGCCCTAATCGCCTGCGCCTCAGCCTTTATCGGGGGAATTCTGGCAGGTATTCTTGCCACGGGGATCCTTCCACTAATCGAAATGTCTTTTGGGTATACAACGGACATAAAGCTGCTTGAACTGGGAAATTTGGATAAGCCTCTCTTGCGAGATCTCATGGTGCAGGCACCAGGGACGTATCACCACTGCGTCATTGTAAGCAACATGGTGGAAGCATCAGCGGAAGCAATCGGGGCCAATCCTCTCTTAGCAAGGGTTGCCGCCTATTACCATGACATCGGAAAAATGAGGAAGCCCCTCTATTTTATAGAAAATCAGGCGCATCGGGAAAACCGGCATGAAAAGCTTGCCCCGTCCATGAGCAGCCTGATCCTCATATCCCATGTCAAAGACGGGGTTGAACTCGCCAAGGAGCACAAACTTGGAAAAGAGATCATTGATATCATCAAACAACATCACGGGACGAGTTTGATTTCCTTCTTTTATGAAAAGGCCAAGGAACAGGGCGAAAAAAGGGAAGGGAAGTCGCCCCAGGTCAAGGAAGAGGACTTTCGGTATCCCGGCCCCAGACCTCAAACCAAGGAGGCGGGGCTCATCATGGTGGCGGATATTGTGGAGGCGGCCTCCAGAACACTCGTGGACCCAACTGCCGCGCGCATCCAAGGGATGGTACAGAAAATCATAAACAAGGTCTTCTCCGATGGGCAGCTTGATGAATGCGAGCTTACCTTGAAGGATCTTCATGAGATCGCAAAGAGTTTCAACAAGACATTGAGCGGCATTTTTCATCACCGGATTGACTATCCTGAACCTGTATCCAAGACAGTTTCCTCTCTGAATCATGAAAGCGCCGGACGTGTAAAGGGTAGGTCAGGGAAAAAGGGAATAAATGGAAATACAGACCAAGTTTCAACAGAAGATTCCGGGCCTGGAGGGCGGGAAGATAAGGCAGAAGCTGGGGAGAGTCTTAAAAGACTTGGCTTGTCCTGATAAGGAACTGAGCATTCTCTTTACAGACGATAGTCACATTTCGCACCTAAACCGCCATTACCTGAAGAAAAATGGGCCCACAAATGTGTTGGCCTTTCCCATGGAGGGGGGAGCGCCCTCCGGGATTGACTCCCCCATGCTGGGGGATGTTGTTATCTCGGTAGATTCTGCCCTGAGGGAATCAAGAGGGCTTGGAGAAAACCTAGAGTTTACGATCCATCGCCTATTGATCCACGGTGTTTTGCACCTGATGGGATATGACCATGAAAAATCGGCGGATGGGGCGAAGCAAATGGAAAAAGAGGAAAAACGGCTGATCTCTTTGATCAAGGAGGGCTGACTTATGGCACGTTTGGCTGTGAATGTAGACCACGTGGCCACCGTTCGAGAGGCCAGAGGGATCGATGTCCCCGACCCTGTCCTGGCAGCCGGCCTGGCAGAACTGGCGGGTGCGGATGGGATCATTTGTCACCTGAGGGAAGACAGACGCCACATTGACGATAGGGACCTAAGGCTCTTGCGTGATACCGTAAAGACAAAACTGAACATGGAGATGGCTGCCGTTGACGAAATGGTGGAAATTGCCCTCACGGTAAAGCCCCATGTGGTTACCTTGGTCCCCGAAAAAAGAGAGGAACTCACAACAGAAGGCGGCCTCAACGTTACGGCCCAACCTGATTACTACAGAGGTGTTGTGGAGCGCCTTAAGAATGGGGGTATTCCGGTTAGTTTCTTTATCGATCCCGACCCGGAACAAGTCCAGGCTGCACAGCAATGTGGGGGAGATATCGTAGAGATTCACACCGGCCATTATTCCGAGGCCGGGTCAGAATCGGAAGCTATTGTGCGGTTTGAGAGAATCAAGCGGGCTGTTGAATCGGCCTCCGGCCTCGATCTCAGGATCAGTGCCGGACACGGGCTCAATTACGCCAACATCAAACCGTTTGGGGCCTTGCCACAGATAGAGGAGTACAGCATAGGGCATAGCATCGTTGCGAGGGCAATCCTGGTAGGATTTGAGAGGGCTGTTCGGGAAATGATCCAATTGGTCAACAACTTCTAAAGATGATTTACGGGATTGGCGTAGACCTGGTAAGCATCCCCAGGATTGAAAGGGTGATGGATAGATGGGGAGAGAGGTTCGTTAATCGTGTATTTACGGCTGCTGAGGCCCGTTTTTGTTACCAAAGAGGATTTCCCCCATCTGCCTTTGCCCTTCGATTCGCCGCCAAAGAGGCCTTTTCCAAGGCATTGGGCCTGGGGATGAGAAAGGGAATCAAATGGAATGACGTGGAAGTCTTTAATTATCCAACCGGGAAACCCAGCCTAAGGCTCCATGGAAGGTCTTCTGAAATCTTGAGCAAAAACGGTATAACCGGTATCCATCTGAGCCTTTCTGACGAGAGAGAGTACGGCGTAGCGATGGTGGTGCTTGAGAGGGCAGAGAGTCTGCCCCACGACTGACACTGCTATCTTTTTGTGATTCGGTTTGATTACCTCGTCCAGGTTACCAAAAAATGCCACCCAAAAGGCTCGATGGAAAGCGGTAAGGAGTTGACCTGATATCCACAGGACCCCGTAACTTGAAAGGAAAATATCTCAAATATCATACCTTGTCCGATCAAGAGACAATCAATCTGGGCCGAAAGTTAGGTTCTGTCCTTGAGGAAGGGGATGTCATTGCCATGGCAGGGGAGTTGGGAAGCGGAAAGACATGGTTTGCAAAGGGTGTTGGTTCTGGTCTTGGTGTACCTGAGGAGTCCGTTATCACCAGCCCCTCCTTTGCCCTTGTCAATGAGTACAAAGGCCGTTGTCCCTTTCTCCACATGGACATCTATCGGTTGGAAGAGGTTTCAGATTTTCTTTCTGCGGGCCTTGATGAATATTTCTATGGGAACGGAGTTGTGGTTGTGGAGTGGGCCGATCGCTGGCCCAGCATTCTGCCGGAATGGCGGCTGGAGGTCAAATTTGAAATTGTTGATGATCAAACCCGCGCTATTACCTTTTCGAGGGATCATCCCAGGGCCATGGAAATCTTGAAAAATTTTGAATCACAATCCAGTTGAGGTCGTGTATGGCACTAATTGTCCAAAAATACGGCGGCACCTCCGTTGGCGATATTGAAAAGATAAGATCCGTTGCCACCAGGGTCATCGAAAACCACCGGAAGGGTAATCAAATGGTGATTGTTCTATCGGCCATGGCAGGGCAGACTGATGCACTGATCAAACTTGCGGAGGAAATCGGACCCGATCCAGATCCCAGAGAACTCGATGTCCTGATGTCCACCGGAGAACAAGCGGCCATCGCCCTCTTTGCCATGACCGTAAAATCCATGGGGTATGATGCCCGCTCCCTGCTGGGCTTCCAGGTGGCCATCCATACAGATCATTTATATGGTAAGGCCCGGATTCATGAGATAGGAACTGAACGTATAAGGGAAGAACTGGATCAACAAAGGATCGTCGCTGTGGCAGGCTTCCAGGGGCTTGATGACCACGGCAACATCACAACCCTGGGCAGAGGAGGGTCTGATACCACCGCGGTTGCCCTAGCCGCGGCCTTAAAGGCCGATGTGTGTGAAATCTATACCGATGTGGACGGCATCTACACCACCGATCCAAACATCTGCCCAAAGGCCAGGAAGATGGATGCCCTCTCCTATGATGAAATGCTTGAGATGGCCAGTTTGGGGGCCAAGGTCCTGGAAATCCGCTCCGTCGAATTCGCAAAGAAATTTGAAGTGCCGATCCATGTAAGATCAACCTTTACCAATGAAAGGGGTACCATGGTGATAGGCGAAACAACAGATATGGAAAAGGTATTGGTTTCAGGGGTGGCCTATAATAAGAACGAAGCAAGGGTCACTATCAGAAAGGTCCCTGATCAACCAGGGGTTGCCTCACAGATATTCGATCCCATCTTTAAATCGGGCATTGTGGTAGACATGATCGTACAAAATACCAGCGAAGACGGGCTGACTGATCTAACATTCACCGTCCTTAAGTCCGATTTTTACAAGACAATGAGACTTGTGGGCGACGTGGCAAAAGGAATCGGGGCAGAAAGCGTCTTTGGCGACGAGGACATTGCCAAGGTCTCCATCATAGGGGTAGGGATGAGAAGCCACGCAGGCGTTGCCAAGAAAATGTTTGCGGCGCTGGCCGGAGAAAACATAAACATCATGATGATAAGCACCTCTGAAATAAAAATATCCTGTGTAATAGAGGAAAAATATACCGAGCTTGCCGTGCGGGTACTTCACAAGGCCTTTGGGTTGGACCATGAGGAAAAGGAAGGTCAATGACATTTGTACGGGGGGGCTGCTCCTACTGCTCCTCATGTTGCTCATGAATCTGCAGGGAGGCACCTCAGGCCTGGCAGGGCTTGACCGGACGGTCCTCCCCAAGGGGATATTTATTCAGGTTTCAGGGAACATAAAACAACCTGGCCTCTATGGATTTTTCCAGCCACCCCATCTAACGGAACTGCTTGCCAGGGCTGGAGGACCCAACCGGGGGACCGAAAAGGGGAAGCAGTTGAAAGATGTTTCCCTATCGTCCGGCAGAAGGATCGAGGTGCGGAGTGCAGGAGAAGAAACCGAGATCTTTGAATCTGAAATGTCAGCCTTCCACAAAATCACCCTTGGGTTGCCCATCTCACTCAATCGTGAAACCAAGGAAGGGCTGACCGCGATCCCCGGAATCGGTCCCAAAATCGCAAGAGACATTATTTCAGAAAGGGTCAAGAGAGGCGGCTTTCAGAGGCTGGAGGAAATCCTGTCCGTTCAAGGAATCGGCCCGGTCATGTTTGATAAGATAAGACCTTACCTCGTGCTATAGAGTGCTCAGGGAAATTGGGGCTATCTCCTATCACTTTCTTTTTCATGAGGACATGATGATGGGGCAGTAAATTCCCCGCTGAACTTCCATGGTCCAACCCGGATCGACCCTGGCCCAATCCTAACCCGGATAAACCGGAATCGTGAATTGAAGATTTGAGGAGTTGAATGCAATCTCCAGGTTGAACCTTTCAATTCCCTGAATCCGTAAATCCAGTCACCGCCAGGTACCACTGAGAGATAGATATTCACATGATCATTTTAGGAATAGACACATCCTGCGATGACACTTCTGCCGGAGTGGTGGAGGGTGGGCGTCATGTTCTTTCAAATGTCGTGCAGTCCCAGGTCAAGCTCCATCATCCCCACGGGGGTGTCGTGCCGGAGCTTGCCTCCAGGGAACACCTGAAGAATCTTATGCCCGTGGTCCGAGAGGCACTCTCCCAGGCCAAAGTTCGTATGGCCGACCTGGACGGCATAGCGGTAACGGTGGGACCAGGGCTTGTGGGATCACTATTGGTGGGGCTCTACTATGCCAAGGGGCTCACCTATGTTCATGACATTCCACTGGCGGCCATAAACCACTTGGAAGGCCATATCCTCTCCATCTTCCTTGAGGATGCTCCCCCTTTTCCCTTTGTGGCCCTGACCGTATCAGGAGGGCATACCTCCTTGTATCATGTGAAAGGGTATGGCCAATATACTCAGATGGGACAGACCCTTGACGACGCTGCCGGAGAGGCATTTGACAAGGTTTCCAAGATTCTTGGGCTCGGGTATCCGGGAGGAAGCGCGATTGAGAATGCGTCCCTCGATGGTCTCAACGACAGGATCAAGTTCCCTCGGGCATATCTCTCGAACGAATCACTCGACTTCAGTTTTAGCGGCCTCAAGACAGCCGTATCACTCTATATCAAGAAATGGCACAATAATCAGGTGGAGGGCGACGATGTAACTGTGTCAGACATAGCAGCATCCTTTCAAGAGGCAGTTATTGACGTACTCGTCCATAAGGTCATGATGGCCAGAAAAAAGACAGGGGGCAGTTCTATTGTGGTGGCCGGTGGCGTTGCCTGCAACAAAAGGCTTCGGGAAAGATTGCGTGAGGTTGCATCGGCGGAGGATGTTGAGATCTATTATCCCCGGCCAGCGTATTGCACAGATAACGGAGCCATGATAGCAGCGGCAGGCTACCACAGGCTCTCATCCGGCGAGAGGACCGACCTGTCCATAGATGTGAAATCCAAGTTTCCCATTCAAGACCTAACGCCGTTAAAAACCATTTAAACACACGACCTTGAAATTTCAAAGACAGCTCAAATATTACTATCTCAGATTTATCCGTTTGAGGGGTGAGCCACACGAACTGGCCCTGGGGATGGCATTGGGGATATTCTCCGGCATGATGCCCATATTGCCCTTTCAAACGGCCTTGGCTGTGGTCTTGGCATTGTTGTTGAGAGGCAGCAAGATTACGGCTGCCCTGGGAACCTGGGTAAGCAATCCGTTAAATTGGTATTTCCTTTATTATTATAGCTACATATTGGGGGCGCATATCTTGGGCCTCCCGGAAAAAAATGATGTCTTTTCATCCATCATGATTGCCATCCGATCAGGCGATGGATCGATGGTGGTCTTGAGGGAGACCTT
>JABMQV010000553.1 GCA_013203065.1 Desulfobacteraceae bacterium
CCAGGGCCGAAGTCGGGACATATATCCGCATAGAAATTCATGCTCATGGCCATAAGATTACGATGTGTCAACATGGCGCCTTTGGGCATGCCGGTTGTTCCGGATGTATAAAAAAGCCAGGCCAGATCATCCGGTTGGACAGGGACATCCGTAAATCGATCCGATTCGGAAGATATTATTTTTTCATAATCCAAGAGTTCACCCTGACCGTCCGAAAGGGTGATCAGCTGCCGGGCCTTTGGTATCCGTCCCCGTATCTCAAGGATTTGCTTGTTGAATTCGGGTGAGAGAATAACGCCTTCCGCTTCAGAATGGTCGATGATAAAAGAAAATTCATTGGGGTGTAGCCTGAAATTTATGGGCACTGCACAACAGCCGGCCTTAAAGCAGGCAAACATGGACTCCAGCATTTCAGGATAGTTGTATTGAAGGAGAGCAACATTATCCCCTTGGCCAATACCCATCCTGTTTAGGGCATTTGCCAGCCGGTTTACCCGGGAGTTGAACTGGGAATAGGTCAGGCTCCTGGGGCCGTGTATCAAGGCTGGTTTGTCCGGGAAGGTCTGGGCCGATTTTGTCAACAACGTACCGATGTTCATGAGATCTCCAATTTTCTGATATGCATTTTAACATCTTAATCCGTCCTTCGTCAAATCGCTTGCAAATAGAGTCAAGGCATTATTGGGGAGTGCCCCTTTTTAGTCGTCAGCAACGGTTTGGCGCTAAAAGAGTCTCTCGCTAAACGGCAAGGGCAGCTTTGAAGGAGCAATCAGGTGTCCGGCCCTGTTTTTTGCGCGTTCAAGTGAACGAGAATTGAATTGCAAATATCCAACCGGTTGTATAGAAATCATAACAGGGCGTTGGAATTCATCAGTTGATCAGAAAGGAAACCGTCATGCAAATCACGGATCACGTTCATGCCTTAAAAATTCATTTTCAACTTGTATTTTCACCGGAAAGAGTTGTCGATCGTTCTGTTTATGCGTACCTGGTCTTTGGAGAAAAAGTTCATCTGATCGATTGCGGTGTAAAGGGAGCCGAACAACAGATTTTCGATTACCTTGAAGCAAGCAACAGAAAAAAAGAAGACATTGAAACACTTGTCATCTCCCATTCCCACCCGGACCATATGGGCGCGGCAATGTCCGTAAAAGAAAAGACCGGTTGTCAGGTTGCTTATCATGAGCGCGAGAGAGACTGGATCGAAGATATTGAAAAACAATATAAGGAACGCCCCATTCCCGGTTTTCACAATCTGATGGAGGGATCTGTATCCCCCGATATTGTTTTAAAAGACGGCGACCTGTTGCGTTTGGAAAATGGGCTCGAATTAAACATCATTCACACACCCGGCCACTCCAGGGGATCCATCTCCCTCTATCTTGAAAAAGATGCCGCCCTGGTTACGGCTGATGCATTGCCGCTTCCGGGGGATCTTCCCCTTTATGAAGACATCGGCGGTTCCGTGGCATCCATCAAGAAATTGCAGCGGTTGCCGAATATCAAGATTGTTTTCTCCTCCTGGGAAGATCCTATCCAAGATGAAACAACAATTAAACGCCGAATGGAAGAAAGCTTGGAACTGTTCCGCAAGATCCACGAAACCGTTTGTTTGAATGTCGAACCCGAACAGTCGGACATGGCATTATGCGAAAAGGTGGTAAAGGATTTGTCTCTGCCGCCGGTCGCAGTCAACCCCATTATGGCCAAAGCCTTTTCCTCCAGTCGCAACTATTGCGACAAGGATCTGTTTTAGCCGAGAAGATATCCGTTTGATCCATTTTTTGCTCGGTCAGTTTCCCTGACCATTTCTATCCTAGAAACGATATCTTCCTGAATTTTTCTGCAGTAACCGATATTTGACCAAACAAATTTATGACGCAGGTTAAGAAAAGATCTGACAACACCACACATTGAGATATGGAATCAGATAACACAGATTCACTCGATCTGCCCGGACTGAGGATATCACAAGGTTTTGACTTGCCAATATATTTGACCTCTGGCAAGATAGAAGGGAATGAAATGAGGTTGGAATTGGTTATTATGCGAACCAATATCTTGTTTTGTAGCACTTATGTTTATGCAAGAAGTCTTGTTTCAAAGGGCCATCTGACTTGGCAACATCTGTACATGTAAACATGCGTCTGCTAAGTGGAAGGATACGTTTTCCAGTCTTTCTAGATCTATCTTGGTGGAGAAGTCACTGACCCTAGTTGGTGTTAATAATACTACAGGGGGCAATGATGATATGAAAGACCCTTACGAAATCGTGATCGCAGAAGATCATACCATACTGAGACAGGGGTTACGGGCACTCCTTTCTTCCGACCCTGACTTTGAAGTTGTAGGGGAGGCGGAAGACGGTCGCGCCGCGGTCCGACTGGTTGAAACGCTATCACCTGCCCTCCTGCTCATGGACCTATCCATGCCAAGGATGACCGGCATGAAGGCCATCACCGAGATAAAAAAAAGAAGTCCCGCCACAAAGATTGTTGTTTTGACGGTTCACAAAGGCGAGGAATATATCCTCTCGGCGCTCAGGGCTGGTGCAGACGGTTATGTCCTCAAAGATGCCGGTCACGATGAGCTTATGACAGCGATGAAAAATGTTCTTGCGGGAAAACGATATCTGAGTCCGGATATCTCGGAG
>JABMQV010000554.1 GCA_013203065.1 Desulfobacteraceae bacterium
GATCTGGTTGATGCAACATAATAGAGGCGTTTGTTTTCATCGGCTTTTTCACTGTCGTGCCTGCCTTCCACATCTGATTTTGCCAAATCCACAACCTTGATTGCATTTGAAGATGGGCCTTTTTCTTCGATCTCGTGATACACATGATACAGATCCAGGCTGGTGGATCGTTGGGTCAGGCCGCCAGCAACGAAGACCACTGGAAACTGAAGCCCTTTGCTCACATGCATGGTCATGATCTGAACTTTTCGGGCCTCGGTTTCAATTCGGTGTATGTCCGCATCCTCTTCGGCTGCCGCAGACTGTTTTCGATAGGTATCAAGCAGGGCTGAGAGCCTTCTAAAATCAAGATTCCTTCTATACGCCGCAACCTGTAGATATTCGGAAATTTGTCGGTAATTGGTGTATTTCCTTTCCCAATCACTCCTTCCCGATTCATGAACAAGCAAACCGGAATCTTCCATCAGGGATTGGAAGAGGAGGCTCCAGTGGCGTGACATGGCGTATTGGTTCCATTTAAAAAGCATCTGTCTTATAGGGTGGGAAGGTGCCATTTCCTCATAAGCGAACAGACCTGAGAGATCAAACCTGAAAAATGGTGTCATAAGAGCCTTTTTTACTTCAGAATTGTCACCTGGATCCAGAATTGAATGGAAAACCAGACTCAAATAATATGCCTCGTTCGAAAGGAACAGACCCGGTTTTTTGTAAAAGGAGTACGGGATTTCCAGTTCTGAGAGTTCATCCTCAAGAAAAGAGACCTCGGATCTGCTATGCACAAGGATAGAAATATCTCCAAAACCAAGTCTCCGTTCCTTGCCGCCCTTTTCTTTCAGTTTGATATTGCAAGCAACCAGATGTTGAATTTCATTGGCAATGAATTTTGCCAACAGCACTTTGGCTGGTCTCGGAGATGAGGCATCACTTAGATTGACGATACTTAACCCGGGCCTACCGGAATCATCTTCGACGATCACTTCCGGTCTCTCCTCTTCTTCAGGAAAGCACGCCTCTTGATAGCCGATTTCAAAATCGACTGTTTGTTCATGGGGCTTGAACCACTCGTCACCACAGAAAAGGCGGTTGAATGAAGCGATCAGGTCGGGTTGGGAGCGCCAATTGACCGACAGGGAATAGAGTTTGGCCCTGCCTGCTTTTTCCAGTCTCTCCATCTCTTTTTTGGCACTCAAGTAGGCGTATACATCCGCGCCGCGAAAGGAGTAAATTGCCTGTTTTGGATCGCCAATCAAAAACAAAAGGTTTTCAGGAGTTTCGCCATGGGAATCGATGAATATTTTCCTGAAAATGTTCCATTGAACAGGGTCCGTGTCCTGGAATTCATCGATGAACGCCACCTTATATTTGCCTCGAAGTCTTTCAAGAAGATTCGACGAACCTCCGCCGGACAAGGCCTGTTCAACGAGCGAGAGCATATCATAATAACTGACCCACCCGTTTCTTTGTTTCAACCGGTTCACGTCTTTCTGGAGTTGGTAAATTGATTGGATGGCAAGGGTATGCCTTAGGGATTTAGAAACCGCAGTCAGTTCTTCGAATTCCTTGACGATCTTATTCAGGTTGGGGCAGACTTCCGGATTTGCTCCACTTTTCAGCCATTTGGGGCTAAGGCATTGGATCCCCTTTCTACCTGCGGATTCAACCGCTTCGATCTGTGAAATCAATTCCAGACATTCGACAACATTGAACTTGTCCTCATCACCCTCTGTCATGTAGTCTTCAAGGGGGATCACTATCTTGGTCAATATTGCTTTTTTTGAGCTACCATGGATATTCAGTTTCCCAAAACCGCCCGAAAACTGTTTTCCAGAATCGACAAGGGTCCTCAGGTTAAGGAAGGATGTCTTTAAATCGTTTTTTATGTTTTGAAATTCCCTGCCACCTAGATCAGGCCCTATCCGGTCGCCGGACCTTTCATGGAAGGATTTTGCCACACTTATGATCGTGTCCAAAAACGAAGCCTTCTTTTGATCAAATCCCGAAGCCGCCAGCACCTCTTCCAGGTCACTCCCATATGTATCGGGCCATTTCTTCCGCATTTGATCTTTGAGCAGTGTCTCAAAAAGAGGTGCATCGTCGATCACTTCGCTTTGGAAGGCAGCGCTGTTTTCAAAGGCAAAATCTCTGAGAATAGTCTGGCAAAAACCATGAATCGTATAGATCGAGGCCTTATCAAATGTGTCTAACGTACCTCTGAGTTTATTTTCTGTTTTCCCGTTATTGTTTGAATCATTCAATTCCCTTTCCAGTTTTTCACGTATGCGGATCTTTAATTCGGAGGTGGCTTTTTCTGTGAAAGTGACCAAGAGGATGTTTTCCAGTTCCAGATCAGTCCTTTCCTTTAAAAACCTCACCACCAGGTTTTCTATCGTGAAGGTCTTGCCCGTACCGGCTGAGGCCTCGATCAAGCCGTGCCGGCTGAGGCAGATCTTGTTGAAGTCAGAAACAGATTGATAGGACATCTCTATTCCTCACCAAGGACCTTAAAAAAAACCTGGAACCGATTCCTCACCTTGTCGAAGGCATCATATGGTACGTGCGGGTGGACAAGCTTGATCAGAAATGATTGGTCATCGGCGTATGACGCTTGAAGCTGCAGTTGAAAACCTGCCTTCTTGTCTTCATCAATTTCATCATCCGCTAGTTTGTGCGGTTGAATGGATTGGGATGTTGCGGCTTCAAACGGCAACCACTCCAATCTCTCCTGATTCAGGTAGTCCGAAACAACCCTCTCAAGATATTCTCTGGCAGCATCCGCGCCGATGCTGTAGGTCCAGGTCTTCACATGTTCCTTATAAACCACATGGAAGGTTATATTTGACTCTCGGACCCTTTGAGAGCCATCGTCGCTGGCGAGACAAAACATCCAGAAAAGGAGGGGTTCCAGGATGTACTGGTCCGGCGTGGCCTTTTTCTTCGGGGTCTTCCCCGAACCGGTTAACACCAGCGAATTCCACTTCCCCGTCCGGTCCTTCCAAACCCATGGCCGCTGCCCGTGGAGTTCCACTTTTGTCTCGACTGCTTCTCCAATGCTGTCAGCGGTCCTGATAACGAGTCTCACCGGGCCAAAACGTTTGATCGGAAGCTTGTTGAGGGAAGGAATGTATTCATCGGTCTGTTCACCGACAAAAAATGCCCGAAATGTTTCTTTGCCGGATGTCATTTCTGCCAAGACCGGGGACAGAATTCCGGCTCTCACTAAAACCTCATCTCTCAACTCATTTTTGGCTAATTCGGAAAATGCCCCTTCCGGCGTCATGCTGTCCCGGCGGAACCTTTCGTAAACCTGTTCGTAAATCTCC
>JABMQV010000555.1 GCA_013203065.1 Desulfobacteraceae bacterium
GCGGGGGCCAGGCAAAAAAACAGAGAACATCCCATCACAATGAACTATCTGAAAGGAGATCCCGATGAAATATATTGTATCAGAGAAATCCGCCTTAATTATTCAGGACTTACAGAACGACGTGATTATGGAGGGTGGCGCCTTCGCAGATTCAGGCGCCCCCGACCATGCCAAGAGCCAAAACATTGTCGAAAACGTCAAGAGGCTCGCGGAGACGGCACGGTCCATAGGGACACCTGTCATTCACGTCCATTATATCGTTGAAAAGGACGCACCCGGATTGAAGCAAAATGCCCCTCTTTTTCAGGGTGTCAAGGGGGCGGACGCCATGGTTCGCGGCACCTGGGGCGCTGCGCCGGTAGAAGGCCTTGAACCCAAAGAGGGCGATTTCGTCATTGAAAAGTCGAGAATGAACGGTTTTTACAACACAAATCTCGATAACCTTCTGCGAGGGCTTGACGTTGAGACAATGCTTATCACCGGAGCCTGGACCAATATGTCCATTGAACATACCGCTCGTCACGGTGCGGATGCGGGCTATGAAATCGTCGTCCTCAGTGACGGTACTTCCACCATTGATGACGAATGGCAAAATGTCGGTCTGAATTATGCACTGACCAATGTCGGCACCGTGATGACGTGCAGCGAACTCGAGGTGGCTTTGAAAAAAGGTGCCGGGCCAGTGCTTGGCGGAACGCAGCCCAGTTCGCCGAAGCTTTATGACCTTGTGGCCGGGCTTGAAAAGATCGGTACGGATTTCATCTTCACAGAAGGACCCGTTTGGAACAAAGAAGGGGGTTTTCTGCTATTCAGTGACATGCCGGGTGACACAAGACGTCGTTGGAGTGAGAAGGAAGGCGTGCAGGAAATCATGAAACCAAGCAACAAGTGCAACGGCTTGATTTACGATGCCGAAGGAAACCTGATTGTCTGCGAACATGTCACCAGCTCGCTTGTTCGAGAACGCCCGGATGGGACACGCGAGACCATCGCCTCCCATTACCAGGGCAAGGAACTGAACTCACCAAACGATGTGATCGTCAAAAGCGACGGCTCCATCTATTTTAGTGACCCCACTTACGGGCGTGTACCGGTCTTTGGGATCGAGCGTGAACAGGATCTGGACTTCCAGGGGGTTTACAGGGTCCCACCGGACGGCGGTGATCTCCAGCTTCTCGCCGACGACTTTGACCAGCCAAATGGTCTTTGCTTTTCGCCTGACGAATCACTGCTTTACGTCAACGACTCGACCCATGCCCACATACGCGTCTTTGATGTGCAGCCAGACGGGACGCTCACCAACGACCGCCCCTTCTTCGAAAACATCGGACGCGGCGATCTGGCGGAAGGGCTGGCTGACGGGATGAAAGGCGATGAGCTTGGCAACATCTATGTCACGGGTCCGGGTGGCATCTGGGTGATCAGCCCGGAGGCTCAATTCCTGGGCATTATCAGGACTCCCGAGAATGTGGGCAACATGAACTGGGGTGGGGACGATTGGAAAACCCTCTATGTGACCGCATCAACATCGCTTTATCGGATCCAGTTGAAGGTGGCAGGCAACCGGTGCAGTTACATGAGGTAAAATCTTCCGACCGGATACCTTTAGAAAAAAGGCCCGTACACGAAATCATAGGACGCTGAAACCGGCACAACATTTGCCTGTCTCTGTGGTCTCAAGGGCAGGGTAGGGGCGGTGTCGTTTGCCCGGAACAAGAGGGGAGGGTTTTTTATGCGGGACTCCATTGAACTCGACTCACAGACTGCGAGAGTCCTGGCGGACCTGGACGGCCCGGGGGTGCCCCAGGTGGCGGATATGTCGCCGCCGGAGGCGCGCAAGTGGATCGATGATTTTGTCCGGAAATGGGACCTTGACCCAAAACCTGAAATCGGAGCCGTCGAGGATTTTGATGTGCCAGGTCCGACAGGCGGACCGGATGACCGAATCCCGGTCCGTCTGTACCGACCTGTAGCGGTGAAAGGCGCTCTGCCCGTCATGGTCTTTTTTCATGCCGGGGGATACGTGTTTGGCAGCATCGAAACTCATGAATCATTTTGCCGGCTCATGACCCGAGAGACGGAATGCTTGGTGCTATCGGTTGGGTACCGGCTGGCGCCCGAGTACAAGTTTCCCGCCGCGCATGAGGACGTTTACGCCGCTACGCTCTGGGCGTCCGAGCACGCAGCCGAGATGGGCGCGGATCCGCACCGGCTGGCGGTCGCCGGTGATTCCTCCGGCGGCACGCTCGCCATAGGCGTCAGCCAGCTGGCGCGCGAACGGGGCGGTCCAAATATCTGTCACCAAATGTTGTGGTATCCAGGGACCGGTGGCCCTCCCGATTCCCCATCCATGCGAGAACTTTCGGAAGGGTACTTTCTGACCGCTGCGTTGATGAAGTGGTCCATGGGCCATTATCTGAACGATCTGTCGGAGATGAACAATCCGCTCGTCCAACCCTTTCGGCAGGAAGATGTCAGCGGTCTGCCGCCAACCTATCTCATGACGGCCGGGTTTGATCCCAGGCGGGATGACAACAGGGACTATGCCGACAGGCTGGCGGCAAACGGAGTGCCCACCACCTTCCGCTGTATTGATGAGACGATCCACGGGTTCATGTTTATGTTGGGCGGCATTGATTTGGCAGTGGACGCGGCAAAGGAATCCGCTGCCTATCTCAGACAGGGTTACACCCTTCAAAACGGAACCCCCATTCCCCTGTCCAAGTGCCAATTTTGAAAAAAGGTAAATTCATGCGAATGTCCCGATAATGAAAACGTTGTATTTCCGACGTGTTAAATTTAATTCATTTCATCATTTGACCTGCCCGCAATGCGCATGCACCGATTAAGAGTAGTGGTTCAACAGTGGTGCCAATGCCGCGGTCAGAATCGTATACCCAATGTTCTGCACGGCAGGCGGGTATTCGGATTTGTTTCGGATTTCGATATTCGTATTTGGCCTGAACTGGCTTATCGTTCAAGCACTAATTAGAGGAGGCAATAGATTATGACCGAAGAGATAGACTACAAGGAAATCAAAGTGGTAGGTGACGGGCGCGGCACCATGCAGGGCGACTATCTGCTCAACAAGGATCGCCGCATGGACCGCATTCGGTGGCTGCTTGAATGTTTCCCGGAATGGGGCACCTTTCTCAACCGGCAGATAGAGGAGACAAAGGTAGAGCCGGGCACCTACGCCGTGTGGTGGACGGGTGGGATGGGATTTGTCTTTAAATCGCCCGGGGGTGCAGTTTTTCTGGTGGACAATTATGCGGGGCCTTCTCACTACACCGAGTACGAATATTGCGGTGTGTGCCGCACCAGCGGTTCACCAACCATTGACTGGATGCGGTTGAATCCCCAGGTCATTGACCCATGGGGTTTCGAAACGCTTGACGCCGTATTCTGCAGTCACCAGCACGCCGACCATACCGACATCTATACTCTTAAAGCCGCTACCCAAATCAGCGACTGCCCGTTTATCGGTCCGCTCTCCGCGGTGGAACGTATGCGAAACTTTCAGGTGCCGGAGGACCGCATCGACCTGGTGAGACCCGGCGACACCATCAAGATTAAAGACGTGGAAATCGAGATGTTGCCCAACTATGACCGAATTGCCACCATAACCGGCGGCCCCGGCGTTGAGGTTACCCCCGGCGTTCGCCGGCCGTTTGAGGATGTGGCTGTGACCTTTCTTTTTAAGGTGGACGGAGTGAATTTCTGCCACCTGGGCGACACGCTTTATCACAATGCCTACCGTACTTTTAAAGATAAGTGGGACATCGACGTCATCACCTTCAACATCGGTAAGAATGCGCCCGGCGCGACCGACAAAATGACGCCATACGACGCGGTGCGGTTGGGCGAGACAATGGGGGTCAAGGTGCTTTTTCCCATGCACTGGGACAATTGGGGCAACACCCAGGTTGACCCCGAGGAAGTACGCTGGGTAGCGGATCGGTATACGCCGGATGTTAAGGTCGTCATCCCGCAGTGGGGCATCAAGTGGGCCTACCCCACCGACCAGGACGTGAAACGCCTGAAATATCCTGATTGGCGGGAACGCTACCGCCCCGACTATTCCTGGGAGTATGGTGAGCCCGCCCGCAAGGCAGCTGAGGAACGCGGTGAAATATATCCCTATGGATAGGGCAAGAGAAGGCATGACAGGGGCTTCAGGAGATAGCGACAAGACGGCGTCTTCCGTATGCCTCACCGCCATCCTTATCCGTCACGGTCAGACGGAAGGAAATGTCAGCGGGATTGTGCAGGGGCAGTCAGACTCTCCTTTGACGGGTGAAGGGATCTCCTCCACCCGAAAGAAGGCCGGAAAGCTCAAGGATCTTACATTTCACGCGGTTTTCTGCAGTGACCTTCCGCGGACGGTCCATACCCTGGAGATTCTGGGAGATTCACTCCTGACATTACCGGACCCCGCCTTCCGGCGTGACATCCGGGAGATCGACTTTGGAGACCTCACCGGGCTAAAAAGAACGGAGATTATGCCAAGGGTTTTGAAACACAAGGCGAATCCCGACCTGAATTATCCCAACGGCGAATCAGGGGCCCAATTCAACAACCGGGTGAGAAATTTCTTCCTGGAACTGCTTGAGACTCATTTCGGGAAACAGGTACTTGTCATTTCACACTACGGAGTCCTGGAGACCGCAGTGCGCCAATTTGCGGGAACCCTGCCCCATGAGAAGGTCATTATTGGTAGAGACGACATATGGGAAATGACATTCCAAAGGGACTTATCTGCCGTGAAAAGGGTTTTCTAGGGAGGAGAAAGACTATGGACATACCGAAAACGATGAAGGCCGCTGTTTTGATGGGCCCAAATCAAGTGGAGATCAAAGAAATGGAAACGCCCTCCCCGGGTCCGCAGGATGTCTTGATAAAAGTGGAAGCCTGTGCTGTCTGCGGAAGTGACGTGAGTCTTATAAAAAAACCCTGGGATGGACAGCCTCCATACGGCTCCTTTATCATCGGTCATGAGTATGCCGGTACGGTGGCGGCCCTTGGCGAAACCGTGGACGAGTTTAAACTGGGGGACCGGGTGGCCGTGGAGGCAAGCTTTGGTTGTGCGCGGTGCAGGAACTGCAGGCTTGGGAACTATACGGCATGTCTGAATTACGGAAATCTCAAGAGAGGACATCGCGCCAACGGATTCACGACAAATGGCGGATTTGCACCATATGCGGCGAACCAGATAAATACCGTACACAAGATTCCCGATTCCATTGAATTTGATGAGGCATCTTTGGTTGCAAATCTGGGGTGCGTCCTTTACGGCTTTCAGACCATTGGCGGTTATGTGGTTGGAGATGATGTGGTGGTTGTCGGGCCCGGACCCCTGGGGATTATCTCGGCGGGTGTGGCCAAGGCGCTTTGTGCGGGAAGGGTGTTTCTCGTGGGGACAAGGGACAGCCGTCTTGAAGTGGGCAAGACAATGGGCGCTGACCGCCTTATCAACATAAACAGGGAGGACCCCGTGGAAGTGGTGAGGGAAGAGACCGGTGGCAAGGGGGCCGACCTGGTGGTGGAATCATCGGGTGCTGGCCAGGGACCTCAAACGGCCCTTGAAATAGCCAAGCGGATGGGAAAAATATTGCTCCTGGGATTTCCCGATGAGCCGGTCTCAGCCAATTTCTCCATCATGGGGCAGCGGAACATACACATTTACTCGGTGCGGGGAGAAGGCTGGGCCAACTGCGCAAGGGGTGTGTCTCTCCTTGAACAGGAAAGGATCTCTCTTAGGCCTCTGGTGACCCATTCATTTCCCCTCGCACAGGTGGTGAAAGCCTTCGAGACCTTCACCCAGAGGATCGGGGGAGCCATAAAGGTCATTGTTCACCCGAACCAGAGTTAGAAAGAGGGGCTTTTAACAAATAGATATAAATATGAATGGTCGCATGCGGCGCTGAGACAGGAGAAAGTGATGGTCAAGAAAGAGAAAATAGGATGGATCGGTCTGGGGAAAATGGGAAACCCCATGGCAAGGAACCTTATCAAGGCTGGTTATGGTTTGACAGTCTATGACATCGTACCCCATGCCGGAGAGGCTCTGGCTGAGCACGGGGCAACCGTTGTGGGGTCTGCCGTTGAGGTGGCGTCTGCCGGGGATGTGGTAGTATCTATCATACCGGATGACCACGCCCTGAAAGAAGTGGCCTTGGGCCCTACGGGTGTCTTTAAAGGCGCCAAGACCGGCACCACCTATATTGACATGAGCACGACATCCCCGGAGGCGTCGCATCGGGTGGCTAAAGAGGCAGAAGGGAAGGGGATCACCTATCTCCGGGCGCCGGTCTCCGGGAGCACTGAATTTGCAGAGAGCGGTTCATTGACGATCTTGTGTTCCGGTCCAAAGGCCGGTTACGAGCAGTGCCAGGGTATCTTTGACGTACTGGGGCAAAAGCATTTTCACGTGGGAGAAGGAGAGGAGGCCCGCTACCTCAAACTCCTCATCAATATGATGGTGGGGATTACGTCAGCCATGACAGCCGAGGCCCTTGTTTTTGGGAAAAAGGGTGGATTGGGATGGGATCAAATGGTTGACATGATCAACAGCAGTGTGGTGGGATCGCCTCTTATCGGATTTAAGACCCAGTTGCTCAAGGAGCGAAAATTTCCCCCAGCCTTTACCGCAATACAGATGGCAAAGGACTTTGACCTTGCCCTGGATACGGGAAAGGCACTGGACATTCCTATGCCCCTGACGGCCCTGACCCGCCAGCTTTATGGATCTATGAAGGCCAGAGGCAAGGGTGAGTTGGACTATTTCGGGCTGGCGTCCCTCATGGAGGAGATGGCAGGTATCACGTGATGTTCCCCAACTGCAACTGGGATCATTGTCCAATAATGGCTGTTTCTTTTTGCTTTGCGCCCTCTCAGCGCAAAGCAAAAAATAGATCAGGCTCTGCGTACTCCCTCCGGGGCGTAGGCCCGCTACGGGCCGGAGGCCGCGCCTTTGCGGTGAGACACGGATAATCAGAGATCCTTCCAGAGTCACCATTCAAGCTGCCCTTTTAGGGGTAGAGGTTGACTTGAACCCCGTGAACCCCTTGAACCTTTGAATCCTTGAACCCCTACGATTCTTTTTTCTTCAAGGCCAACAATACCTTTTCCGGTGTGACGGGAAGATCAGTCAAGAAAAGGCCTGTGGCCTTCTGAACGGCGGATACAAAGGCGTCTGCCGTTCCAATGGTGGCCATCTCACCCACGCCTTTTGCACCGAAGGGTCCCACCGGATCGTTTGTCTCAACCAAGATGATGGAGACCGGGGGCATGTCCAAAGACGTCAGCATCCGATAATCCAGGAGATAATTGTTCTTCATCCTTCCCTCGTCATCCAGCACCATATCTTCGCTCATGGCAAAGCCGAGTCCCATGTGAACGCCGCCCTCTATCTGTCCCATGGCCCCCAAGGGGTTGATGGCCTTACCCAGATCCTGTGAGGCTGCCACTTCAAGGATTTGAATCTGACCCGTGCCGGGATCCACATCCACCTCTATGGCCTTGGCGCCGTAAGAAAAGGCCATGGAGA
>JABMQV010000058.1 GCA_013203065.1 Desulfobacteraceae bacterium
GTTTGCTCGGACCAATGACGATCAAGGCGATGACCATAATAATGATCAGCTCTGGCATCCCTATGCCAAACATCTTCTCCTCCTTACCCGATTAAGGCCGGGCGTTGATATTATCGAAATCTAAAGCTCAATCATCAAGGCTTTTTCGTCGCAGTCTGGGAACTTTGAACATTTGAGGCAATCGGCCCATATCTTGTGGGGGAGTACCGATTTCTCCACCTCCCTAAACCCAAGTCTCTCAAAAAAGTCGGAGACATAGGTGAGGGTAAAGACGCTCTTGAGACCAAGACCGCGCGCCTCGTCAAAGCAGGCCTCAACAAGCTGGGAACCAAGCCCTTTTCCCTGGTGTGCCTCGGCCACTGCCAGGGACTTGATCTCAGCCAGGTCCTCCCAGCATATGCCCAAGGCGCATACGCCTTGAATGGAGTTGGTCTGATACCCGATCTCCCAGACAAAGAAGTCCCTCAGGTGATCGTAGAGTTCACTCAGTGATCTTGGCAGCAGAAGGCCCTTATCTGCATAATGATTCAAGATCTTATGAATAACCTTGATGTCTTCTATGACAGCTTTTCTTATGGCCATGGCAATCGATCTTTATTTGCCGACCTTTATCACAAGGCCGTTTATTTTTTCCTCCCTGGACAAGAGGTCCTTGTAATAGAGGGCCTCCTGCCTGGTCTTGAATGTGCCGCACCTGACCCGATAATAGGTCTTGCCCTTTATGTGGGTCTTATAAGAATAGGCGGGATAGCCTTGATTAGTCAACCGCTCTATCATCCTGGTTGCTTTGGTTTCACTCTCAAGGGAGGCCAATTGAAGGGCGTAAGCCCCAGCAGTTTTGGATGCCGTTATCTCGTTATCCGTCCCTTTGACCGGTTTTTTTGGCCTTGGTGCGATCGAGACCCTCAGATTATCCTTCTTGGGTAGCGGTTTTCCCTTGGCCTCGAGTTCATCGTAGAAGGCAAACTTTGGTTCCTTATCGGGTCCCTTTAGCTGCTCCAGGACTGAGGGTTCCTTTCCGCTGAGCATATTCTGCAATTTGACAATTTGGGACTTCAATTCGGTCAGGGACTCTATACTTTCGGGAAAAACGCCGCGGCCGACCAAAATACCCAATACAAATATCCAGGCCAAGAGGAAGAACATGCCCAGGCTCCAAAAAAACATTGAGGTGCGGGATAGTTCAAGGTGATATCTCTTGCCCTTTTTGGGGTTCCTGTTTCTTTGAGGGGGCATATCTCCTCGGCCCTTTTCACATCCTCTGGGGGGCGCTGATGCCAAGAAGCCTCAACCCATTGGCTATGACGGTCCTCACCCCCTCGGCCAGGGTCAGCCTGGCCCGGCTCAATCCCTTCTCAGAGGTAATGATCCTGTGCTCGGGGGTTTTTATGCCCAGGTTGAAATACCTATGAAAGGATGAGGCCAACTCGGTCAGATAATAGGTAAGACGGTGCGGCTCCAATGTCTTGCAGATTTCCTCTAAAATAGCGGGAAATTGGGCCATGGTTCTTATGAGTGCCATTTCCTCGCCCAACGAAAGCAAATTGAGGAGCCCATCAGGTTTTTCTGGTATGGAAATTCCTGCATCCTCGGCCTTCCGGAAAACACTGCATATCCTCGCATGGGCATACTGGACATAGTAAACTGGGTTATCACTATCCTGTTTTTTCACGAGATCTATATCAAAATCAAGTTGTGAGTCGTGACTCTTGGTGAGAAAGACAAACCGCGTCGCGTCAACACCAACCTCATCCAGCAGTTCTTGGAGGGTCACAAAGTTTCCTGCCCGCTTGGACATCTTTATCTCTTGGCCTCCCACCCACAGTTTTACTAGCTGAATGAGCATGACAGAGAGCCAGTCCTTGGGGATCCCATGGGACAGGAGTGCTGCCTTCATGCGCGGGATATATCCATGGTGATCGGCGCCCCATATGTCAATGGCCTTGCCAAAGCCCCGATTGTTCTTTTCCAAGTGATAGGCGATGTCAGATGCAAAATATGTAAACTGACCATCTTTTTTCTTGATGACCCGGTCCTTGTCATCCCCGAAATCGGCGGTCCTGATCCACAGAGCCCCGTCTCGCTCATAAAGCAGACCATTTCCCCTGAGCACCTCGAGGGTATTTTCCAGCAGACCAGATGATAAGAGATCATTTTCACTGTACCAGACATCAAAATCGACCCCAAAACGATTCAGGTCTTGTCTAATATCCTTTAGTAAAAGTTCTTTCCCCATTCTTGTACATATATGGATTGCCTCTTCTTCGGATAGACTTTCCAGGTCGATCTTTTCAGATAGGGTCTTGGCCAAACCCAAAATATAATCTCCGTGATATCCATTTTCCGGGAATGGATATTCAGGATCATTCATCTGTTTAAATCGGCTGAAGATGGATTCCCCCAGGATGCGGACCTGTTGTCCGGCGTCATTGACATAAAACTCACGGACCACATCATATCCACAAAAGGAGAGCACTCTGCATAGGGTATCCCCCAAGGCCGCACCGCGACCATGTCCGAGATGAAGAGGACCCGTGGGATTGGCGCTTACAAATTCCACAAGGATCCTTTGCCCACTTCTGACCCTATTTTGGCCGTAGTCTCCCTTGAGGCTGAGAATGGCTGATAAGATGCGATACCATTCTTTGGGGCTTATTGAAAAATTTATAAACCCGGGGCCTGCTACTTCTGTGGTTTCTAAGAGCGCGCCCTCATCTTTCAGGTGGTCAATAATGATAGTTGCGATCTCCCTGGGTGCCCGGTGTTGGCTTGATGCAAGTGCCAAGGGTAGATTGGTGGCAAAGTGTCCATGTGCCGGATTATTGGGGATTTCTATTACATAATCCGGAAGGGGTGTTTTTTTGAGCACGCCTTTCTCAAAGCACGCATCAATGGTGCTCCTTAGTAGTCGATCAAGTCTGTTTTTCATACAATAAAAGCTAACTGATCTTTCTTGATAGATCAAGCACTATACACCTTAAGACAATCTTTTTTGTATTTGCATACCCGATGCTTTGACTTTTCAGTCGCTTTTCCAATCGCCAATCGCCAATAGTCAATAGTCAATCCTAAAGTGACCCCATAACCCGCTTGACAACGTGTCCCTGTTGGCTTAACAATTGCCATTCACTGCATGCGTTCACGGGTTCAAAGGTTCAGACCTGCCCGCCATCGCTGTCGCTCAGGCGAGGCGGGCGGGGGTTCACGGTTACCATTCACTTTAGAGTGGCAAGATTCAAATCAACCGCAATCGGCTTGTTTTATGGGAGGATAGAGGTATGCCAGATGCAGAAGGAATTCTAGAGGCAAGGGACGTAAAAGAATTGCCCCCCCAAGAGAGGGGCACAAAGGAAAAGTGGATCAAGGGATCTGAAAATGTGGATTGGGGGATGAGAAATCGGCTTTCCCGCCTGATCAAACCGGATGGACATTGTCAGTTTCTCCCCATTGATCACGGGTATTTCCAGGGGCCCACACGTTGTCTGGAGAGACCTGCGGAGACCATCCGAGACCTTGTGCCTTATGCAGACGGGCTTTTTGTCACCCGCGGTGTTCTCAGGGCGTCAATCGATCCGGATATCAAAACCCCGATCATCCTGCGGGTGTCTGGCGGCACCAGTGTGGTGGGCAAAGACCTGGCCAATGAAATCCTCACCACCTCTGTCGAAGATATGATCCGTCTGAATGTAGCTGCTGTGGGGATCTCCGTATTCGTGGGAAGTGACTATGAGAAGGAGACCTTACAGAGTCTCTCCCTCCTGGTAGATGAGTGTGAAGAATGTGGCATACCGGTCATGGCGGTGACGGCCGTTGGAAAAGAGCTGGAAAAGAGGACATCCCGCTATCTCGGCCTTTGCTGCCGCATTGCGGCAGAGCTGGGGGCAAAGATCGTAAAGACCTACTATTGTGAGGAAGGCTTTGAAAAAATAACAAACGGGTGCCCGGTTCCTGTCGTGATTGCCGGTGGTCCCAAATGTGAGACAGAGCTTGAGGTCTTTGAGTTTGTATATGATGGAATGCAGAAAGGGGCTATTGGTGTGAATCTGGGGAGAAATGTCTGGCAGAGCCCGCATCCGGTGGCCGTTATGAGGGGACTAAATGCCGTCATCCACGACGAGGCTACCCCTCAGCAGGCCCTTGATCTATTTGAGACCATGAAAAACGAAAAGGCCTAAAAGTCCCCAACGACTGTCCGGCCTGAAGCAAGGCAATCCATTGGCAAGGAAGAAGCCATGCGCGTATTGATGTATTACAGCAACAATGATGTTCGTCTGGAAGAGATGGAAATCCCTCAGATTGGCCAGGGCGAACTGCTCATGAAGGTCGTCGCCAGCGGACTATGCGGCAGTGACGTGATGGAATGGTACAGACGGGACAAGGTCCCGTTGGTGCTTGGGCATGAAGTGGCCGGAGAGGTGGTTGAAATCGGGAAAGGGGTGGAGACATTTAGGCCGGGAGATCGGATAGCAGCGACTCA
>JABMQV010000556.1 GCA_013203065.1 Desulfobacteraceae bacterium
GTGGACGAGACTAAATGTGCGGCCTGCTTGGAATGTCTGGATATGTGCAACGAGGGGGCCATCCGCATGGTGCCTCGCGAGCGGCCCCTGACCATGGGGGTAGACCCCCTGGATGTGGATCAAGATGAGCTCCAGGCCCTGTGCGATCGGGCGCGTTTTGACCCGGATGATCCAATCTGCCTATGCACCTTAACCCCGGCCAAGGAAGTCGCCGCAGCGATTCTGAAAGGGGCGCAGACACCGGAAGAGGTGACCCTGATGACCGGAATCCGCACCTCTTGCGGGATGTGGTGCATGGCGCCGATTCTGAGATTGCTGAAGGCTCACGGCCTGGAGACAGCGCCCCCCAAGGGTTATCGTTGGTATGACGTGGATGCCAACTTATGGGATATCCCCGAGGCGGTCTCCCGAAAATATCCCGAGTACTACCTTGAAGAGGACAAGAAACTGTATGATGAGAGCATGTTGGACAACCTGATTTTGATGTTGACCTAGAGGAGACACCATGCTGGAAACCGCCATTCAACCGCCGGAGATCATGCCTTCCGTCTTTGGCCCGGAGCTGCCACGGCAGCGAGCGGCCGACCTCTCGGGGATAGTTTCCCTGAAGGTGAGCCAGCTTTTTGAAGACATTGCCCAGGCCATATATCTGCGGGGCGATGACCTTTCCGTCGTCCGGCAAGCCACGAAAGAGGCCCTGGCCGTTGTGGATATGGGTATGATTAAGGCCCAGGATTCAATCAACATCCTTTGTTCCGAGCATGCCTTCAACATCCTGGAAGGTAAGCCTTACGCGGAAATGCTCAAAACCATAAAAGACGTGGTCCAGGAACGAACGGGCTGTCGGAACATCAGGTTGAGATTCTGCGCAGGGGGAGGAATAACCGAAGCCCGGGAGATAATCCCCTATTTCCAACTCGATTCCCATTTCAGCGGTCAAGTCCGCGGGACAGGCCCCTTTGATCGAGGGGTCCCTATCAAAACCGAAATCGGCACACTCTACGGTCTGGCCCGGGTCTATGACGCCGATTGGATTATCCACGCCCACAATGATGACCCAAGGGAGATCTATTTTCATCGTTTGATTGACCGAGCCCTCAAGCCGTTTACCATGAGTTACGCCCGGTTCGAGACACGGTCGGTCTACCATATGAATTTCGGTAATCGCAGCAGCAATATTGTCCCCAGGGCCATATTTGATTCCCCCTTTGTCCAAGAAAAATTCGCCTTCACGTGTTTCCTGACAACTTCACCCGCGGGCATCACCGGTGTGGATGCCGACAATGATCTTCATCAACTTAACCGCCGGCTGACGGTGAATACCCTGAACTCCTACGGCAAGCTCATGCGCCTTTTTGCCGAAATCGACGAGTGCGTGGCTGTGTTGGATGCGGGGAGATGGCCGTGGTACCTCCATGCAGGTGGTCTGACCTCGGGGAATCTGTTCAAGGCCCCCATCGATTTTATGGACCTTTCGGTTGGTTCCATACGAAAAGAGAAGGGGGGTGTAAAACTGAATCCGGCCGTCAAGGCCCTGGTCATCAACTACGCCTGGCGGGAGCTATTTGTAGAGCTGCCCCGCATCTATCCGACCATCGTGGCTGGCTCCGCCCTTGCCCGAGGGCTGGCCAAACGAATCCTGAAACACTCGGTCGTGGCCGAAAGTCTTCAAACAGCCATGGAATTTGCCCTCCGGATATCAAAGACCGATAAGATTATAATATTTGACGGCAGTTACGGCAGCATTAACCTTAGCCCGGCGTTGGGGGAGTATCTTTTGGAAAAAGCCCCTGAAGTGGACCAAAGGGTTGAGGAAGAATTATTGCCCATGTGGCTCCTACAAAGGGGCATTGATCCGGAGACGGTGCAGGGTCCGGTCTTAGATAGGCGCTCAGGGTGAATATAAAAGAGGTAAAATCTGCTCTTGACTCTTTTCCAATTTTTTGAGATGAGGCAAGAGCAGATTTGAATTCGACGTTGTTATTGAGAAACACTCAATTTTAAGGCGGTACCCTGTTACTTGTTTGGCAAGAGTCAAGGGCAAATCTGACCCCTTTTATAATCAGTTGAACAGTTAAGGAGGTATTTAAACGTGAAAGATGACAAATCCAGATGTTCTTGTCCTTACTGCTCAAACACCTTCGATACGGTTAAAGAGTTGGGTAGCCATATGATGGCTGAGCATAAGGGACAACCCCTGCCGGTACATGAAGGGTTGATTAAGATTACGGTCAACGAAGAATCATACGAGCTTCGGGTTAAGCCAAACTGGACGCTTTACTATCTCCTCCACGACAAGATGGGACTGACAGGGGCCAAGATGTTCTGCGATCGAGGCGCATGCGGGTCGTGTACCGTTATCATGGACGGGAGTCCAATCCTTTCATGTATGACCCTTGCCATGGAGTGCGATGGGAAAACCATAGAGACCATCGAGGGAATCGCGACAGCCAACCATCCCCTCATTGATGCCTATATCAAGCACCACTGCATGCAGTGCGGTTACTGCACGCCCGGCTTTATAATGACGGCAAAGGCATTGCTGGACAGAAATCCCAACCCGACCGAGGTTGATGTGAAAGAGATCCTTGCGGGCAACCTGTGCCGGTGCGGCACCTATCCCCAGCATCTGACGGCGGTGTTGGAGGCGGCTGAAAATCTCAGAGGAGGATAACCAAAATGGCAAACAAAGTGACGGGAGATTACCAGAAACTGGAGGCTGAAGGGAGATTTCAAGTCGGGGCGGATGTCCCCAAGGTTACCTTCAGAGAGATAGGAAAACGCGGTGTACACCGTTTGGACGGGTATGAGAAGGCAAGCGGGCAGGCAATCTATACCAGGGACATACAGCTTCCGGGGATGCTGTATGCAAGGGTGCTTATGTCCCCTTACCCGCACGCAAGAATTCAAAAAATGGACACAGGTACGACCGAGGCTCTTCCGGGTGTTAGGGCGATAATCAGATATGATGACGTGGAAGTAAAGGATAGGATGCTCAATGGGTGTTATTTTGGCCCGGAATGGGTAGCGCCACGATTGGCAGGTTGGGCACTAAAACCGGTACACCCTGTCCTCGGTGACCAGGCATGGTATGAAGGGCAACCGCTCGGGGCTGTGGTGGCTGCTGATAGCGAAGATATAGCCCATAGAGCACTGAGACTCCTGAAAGTCACGTGGGAGGAGTTGCCATTTGTTTTGGACCAGGAAGAAGCATTAAAGCCGGATGCCCCCATACTACGCCCCGAAGCTGACAATAATTTGATCGAGCGAGAGAGAGAGACGATTAAAATAGGTGACGTAGAGAGGGGTTTCAGGGAAGCCGACAAGATAATTGAGTTCAGGGCCAAACGGAATGCACATCTATGGGCCGGAGCAGAACTACCCAGTGTCGTGGTCAGATGGCGGGGGGACAATCTGGAGCTGTGGGTCCATGAGCAGCAACCCTATCACGCAAAAATGCTGCTATCCGAATGGTTGAAGGTGCCTATGAACAAGATCTCCATGCATTCACCCTATCAGGGATGTGCATTTGGGGGGAGAGGGAACCCTGCCAATAACTCGGAAAATGGTATGAACATCCTGGCTGCCTTGCTGTCAAAGAAAACCGGAAGGCCCGTGAAGTTATTGTATGATCGAAGGGAATATTTCTATGGTGAATCGGGTGACATGATGGTAGGCGATTTCAAGGTGGGTGCCAAAAACGATGGGACAATCACAGCGGTGCAAATGAAGAATGTGTTTGCCGTTTATAGGGGTACAACCGGTATTGATCACTTTGTTGAGAATACCAAAATCCCCAACCTTTTTGTAAAACATCAACCGCAGATGTGAGCAAAGGGCCTGCCTGGTGGTGTCGATGTGAACAGCTCCCAAACACTTTTTGCTTCACTCTGGTATTCGATCACGTGGCTGTTGAATTGGGGCTTGACCCGACGGAAGTCGCGTTGAAGAACGACGGGTACGAAGACTACGATACAACGGCGCTTTCGAAATACAAACGCGAGCATGGCTTTCCAGATAGAGACAGCCTCAGGGAATGCATAGAGGCCGGCAAAAAGGCCATCGGCTGGGCTGAAAAATGGCACCCGCCGGGCACAAAGAAGCTTCCCAATGATAAGATGCACGGCATGGCCTTTACATGGAATCATGAGTGGGATGACACCCGGGGCACAGGCTCCGGCGCTGTGATGATTGAAAACGATGGAACGGTCAGCATCATAGGGCAACAGTCGGATATTGGCGTCAACCCCTGGACTACTTACTGCCAGATTGTTGCCGATGAGTTGGGAGTACGATACGAAGACGTTAACATCAAACCATTTACCCTGGATCATGGTTATGCCCTTATGTCGCCCGATGGTTCGGCCAACCTTTGCACGAATGGAGAGGTACTCAGAAAAGCCTCACAAAAGGCCAAGAAGATGCTCCTGGAACTGGCCGCGGATAAATTCGACGGAGTAACAGCTGAGGAACTGGATGTCAAGGATAGCGTAATCTTTGTGAAAGAAGCCCCGGAAGAGCAGAAGACAATACTGGAAATTGTCGCAAGGGCTATGCCCATGTCTGCCTCCGTTGCCTTATGGCCAAAACCGCCTGTTATGGCCTCGGCCTGGCACAATCAAGGACTGTGGGGCAGAGCCCTGGAAACCGGACGACCCCATTTGTGCAGGCAGGCCCATTTCATGGAGGTAGAGGTCGACACCGGGACCGGACAGATTGAGGTGACAAAAGTGGTCAACGTCAATGACGTTGGCAAAGCCGTGTCTCCTGAGACAGTAGAGGGACAAATGTACGGTGGCACATATATGGGTGTTGGCAGGGCCCTTACCGAGGAGATGGTTTGGGATGAGAACACCGGTGTGCTTCTCAACCGAAATCTTCTGGATTACAAATACGCCACGATGCTTGACTGCGGACCTATAGAGACCGTTATCAAGGAAACCGGGATGGGGCATGGTCCCTATGGGGCCGTTGGGGTTGCCGAAGATATTGCCACCGTTGTTCCCGCACTTCTGGGTCCTGCTGTTTATAACGCAATCGGTGAATGGATTGATGAGTATCCCATCACGGCGGACAAGGTTCTCAAGGCGTTGGGAAAAAGTCAGGAAAGGGATTAAAATGAGGGAGTTCGCACACATAAATGCAACGACGATTGAGGAGGCGGTCTTCTTCCTGAGGGAGTTCAAGGGGAAAGCAATGCCCATTGCCGGGGGCACAGACCTGCTCGGCCAAATGAAGGACGAGATACTCCACAAATACCCTGAAGCAATAGTCAATATCAAGACTATTCCGGATCTGGACTATATCAGGGAAGACAACGACACTCTAAAGATCGGTGCTCTGAGCAAGCTCCATGACATAGCCACTAACCCAACGATCAAAGCCAGGTATACGGCATTGGCAGAGGCGGCTCAAAGAGCAGCCTCGCCGCATATCAGGGAGATGGGTACCATAGGCGGGAACATCTGTCAGAGCAACAGATGCTGGTATTACTGGAGCCCTGACAACAGGTTTCCCTGCATCAGAAAAGGGGGCAAGGAATGTTACGCCGTGGCCGGTGAAAACAGAGACCTCCATTCAATATTCGGCGCTGTAAGAATCGTCACCCCCCCTTGCTCCTCAAATTGTCCGGCTGATACGGATACAGCCTCATACTTGAGCAAGATCAGGGATGGCGAATTGCTTGAAGCGGCCAAAATACTGCTCGATTTCAACCCGCTTGCAGCCATAACAGGAAGAGTATGCCCTCATTTCTGCGAAAGGAAGTGTAATCGAGGCGAGTTTGATGAACCCATTTCCATAAGGTCCATCGAACGGTTTTTGGGTGATTATATTGTCGAGAACGCAGGCCAACTCATAAGACCCCCTGAAGTGGAATCTGAAAAGAGCGTGGCGGTTATTGGCTCCGGACCGGCCGGACTCTCTGCTGCATATTACCTTAGAAGGTCGGGCCACCTCGTAACCGTGTTCGAGAAAATGGAGGAACCAGGAGGATGGCTCACCTATGGCATAGCGCCATACAGACTCCCCAAATCCATTGTTAAAAAGCAGATCAATGTTCTTGAGGGCTCGGGAATCCAACTCAAGCTCGGGGTTGCTGTAGACAAAGATACAAGAATAGAAGGGCTCATGGAGAGTTTTGATGCGGTTTTCCTTGCATGCGGGGCCCAGAGAGAGAGAACTCTCGGAATAGAGGGCGAGAAGCTGATAATTTCCGGCCTGGAGTTCCTCAAGGGTTTCAATCGTGGGGTCAAAGAGGCTCCCGGCAGGCAAGTGGCAGTAATAGGTGGTGGAAACAGCAGCCTGGAGGTGGCAAGGGTCCTTTTGAGGATGGGAGCCGAAGCTGTCATTGTTTACAGGCGCAGCGAGGCGGAGATGCCAGCCATGAGGGAGGAGATTGAAAAGGCCAAGGAAGAAGGCCTTAAACTTGACTTTCTGGCCCAACCCGTTGGAGTATTCAAAAGGGAGGGTAAAACGGTCCTTAAATGCGTGAGGATGAAACTTCGGGATCTGGATGATACAGGGAGACCCAGACCCATACCGATAGAAGGCGCGGAGTTCACCACCGAGTTTGATGCTGTGATTAAGGCCATTGGCGCGGATCAGGACACGTCATATATGCCTGCCGAATTCCTCGATGAAACTGGAGCGGGCCAGTTGAAAATTGACCTGTCCAAATATTGTCTGGGCAAGAACCTTTTTGCCGGAGGAGATTTCGTAACAGGTCAAGCAACGGTCGTGGAAGCCATAGCCGCGGGCAGAAAGGCTGCGGTCTCCATAGACCGATATCTTAAGGGTAAGGCAACGGAAGCTGAAAACAAGGAAAAGGAAACCATAAGGCTGCCAGAAAAGATCAACAGCTCCTGTCTTAAAAAGATGGGTAGAGTCAACATACCTGAACGCTCCATATCAGAGAGAATGAAGAGCATGGATGTTGAGGATGTTCTTGATCTCGGCATAGGTGACACTCAAATGGAGGCGAACAGGTGCTTTAATTGTGGATGTGTGGCAGTTAACTCGTCAGACATAGCTCCAGCGCTAATCGCCTTAGATGCGAAGATAAAAACCACGGAGAGAGTCGTTGATGCCAAAGAGTTCTTCGAGGCAGGAGTAGACAAGACAACAGTCTTGGCTGACCATGAGATAGTGACTGAGATTCAAATACCCAAACCCAAGGACGGAACCAGGAGCAAGTTCATCAAGTTTGCGCCCCGGAAGTCAATAGACTTCCCGATTGTAAACTGTGCAACAGCCATAGAAAGAGAAGAAGGGGTCGTCAAGACAGCCAGGATATGCTTGAACGCCGTATATAACATCCCATATCGGGTGATTGAAGCGGAGGAATCCATCATAGGGAAACCCATAGATGAGTCAACTGCCGAATGTGCTGCCAATGCAGCTGTTACGCATGCTTGTCCATTAATGAAGAATGCTCATAAGATTCAAATATCAAAGGCATTGGTAAAAAGAACGATATTGGCATGTATGTAGATAAGTAAAAAATGATGGAAGACTTTACTCTTCTTGAATTAAAAAAAAAATGAGAAAGGAGAAGAGATCATTCACCAGTCTATTCACCTGCCCTTAGGGTTTGCGTGTTCATTGATGAGTGTTCAGGTTTCAGCGAACCAGAAATCCTGACACCCGACACCTGTCGAAATTCTCGTTCAAATCGTCAAGTCATCTCACGATTCCTGCCAAGAGACTGAGAATAACCTGCATCCGTGATATTTGACCATAACCAAATAGAATTACTTGACATTTATCCCCTATTCCCCTATGGGTTTAATTGAATATGGGTCTATAAGGAGGGGCGATGAACAAGTCTGAATTGATAGAGGCGCTGAGCAAGGGTGAAGACCTCCCGAGAACGAAAGCTGAGGAGGTCGTGAACGTGTTTTTTGGTGAAATGACAGATGCCCTTGTGGGAGGGGATCGTGTGGAAATCCGAGGCCTGGGGAGTTTTAAGGTGAAACGCTACGGCGGATATACCGGCAGGAACCCAAAGACAGGAAAAAAAATCAAAGTAAAGCCAAAGAAACTGCCGTTTTTCAAATGTGGTAAGGAATTGAAAGAGAGGGTGGATATCAATAAATAAGGACAAAAGGAGGAAGTCCGTGAAGAGAATAAGTGTCACATCTTGATTAGGGCATTAAGCCTATCGAACTCACCCTTGAATATGAGGAAACGGGGTCAGACCTTGACCCCA
>JABMQV010000557.1 GCA_013203065.1 Desulfobacteraceae bacterium
CCTTGAGTAATGCACCCACCTCGGTCAGTTTGTCATTAACGGCGCGATTGGCCTCAAAAACCTCAAGGCCGGCGAAGTATTCCACGTCGCTGGTAAACCGACCTGAATCGTCCACCGGAGAATAGACATCTATTCCATATTTAATGCCGGTTTCATAGTCTTCCCGGCCGTGTCCAGGGGCTGTGTGGACGCACCCGGTACCTGCCTCAAGGGTAACATAGGGGGCCAGGACAATCACTGAGGATCTATCATAGAAGGGATGCCTGGCCTGAAGATTTTCAAGGTCGGCGGGCATGATCTCTTCAAGGACCTCGTAAGACTTGATACCAAAAGTATCCATGCACACACCCAGCAGTCCTTTGGCCAAAATAAGGACCTGGTTGTTTCCAGTCTCCACGGCAACATACTGCAGATCCGGATGAAGGGCGATGGCCAGGTTGGCAGGCAGGGTCCATGGGGTTGTTGTCCAGATCACCATGGAAACCTCTTTCCCTTTCAAGGCTTCATACGATTGGCCGAGGTCGGAGATCATGGGAAACTTTACAAAAATGGAAGGGGATGAATGTTCTTCATATTCAACCTCAGCCTCGGCAAGGGCTGTCTTGCATGACATGCACCAATAGATAGGTTTCTTGCTCCGTAGGAGGCTTCCATTTAATGCAAACTTGCCGAACTCCCTGATAATAGTGGCTTCGTAAGGGAAATTCATGGTCAGATACGGTCTCTCCCATTCCCCAAAGACCCCGAGGCGTTTGAATTCGTTTCGCTGGATGTCGATGTATTTTTCGGCATACTCCCGGCAGTATTTCCTGATATCTGCCTGGGACATCTCCGATTTACGGGGGCCAAGCTTTTGATCCACTCTGTGTTCTATGGGAAGACCGTGACAGTCCCAACCAGGGACATAAGGCGTATCAAAGCCGGCCATTTGCCTCGATTTGATAATAATGTCTTTTAATATTTTGTTGAAGGCCGTTCCCATATGTATGTGACCGTTGGCATAAGGGGGGCCGTCGTGGAGCATATAGCGTTTCCGTCCCTCGGAGGACCGTCGAATTATCCCATAAAGATCCATTTTCGCCCATCGTTCAAGGATCTCAGGCTCCTTTTTTACCAAGTTGGCCTTCATGGGAAATGACGTTTTGGGAAGGTTGAGTGTCTGCTTGTAATCCATCAAATTTTCCTCCAAATTCATTTGTAACCGCTAAAAATATCAAATGGCGATTCCCAAGTCAAACCTATTATCGCGAGGGAGATGGGGTGAACATGTCTTGGTTGTGTTTTCCTTGGCTGTTGCGAAGGTCAAAGTCAGATGGACGGGAATCTGTTTGACGTTGGGAAAAGGGCGCCCCCAGAAGTCGCAAGAGTTCGGATCAAGAAGGCCGTCTGTGAGGGGTAAAATTGGTTTTCATGTCCTGATACCCAACTGATCAATCATGCCATGGGCAAAATCGAATATGTAGCGCATCTGCTGGTCGGTGCAGAAGCCGGGACAGGTGCACCGCATCGTGTTTAGGCTTCGCACAAACAGTTCCAGCTTGAGAAAGTCTGATCCCAATTCCACTGCAAAGACGTGGGGTTGACAGTGTGGGTGTTCGAGTTGGGCACTATTGAGGAACTCTTTGGGGAGCGTGACCCAGTAAACATCATCCAGGTTAGACGAAATGGCTGACTCCTTGAAAAAATCACTGATTTTTTCCATATCTGCAGGCGAGATCTCATCGATCAAGTAAACCCTCATGTGCTGCTCCCTTCTTCGAGCCGATCTATCTTCCTGCCAGACAGAAAGGCGTCTACAACCGAATAGAACCACAGGATTCCGAGGGCAATGATCAGACACCATAACAGGAAAGTGTCCTCTTCCATAAGCCTATCCATAATCAGTGATGTGTCCGGATTCTTGATATCTATTCCCTTGAATGAAGTATTGAGCATTCGATATAGTTTGACTACACCGACCACAAAGATTATGAAGATCGCCAGGAGAATACCCCCCCCTTTTCTTAGGTGCTGGTTGAGGACTTGTCCCAGCCCGGGGATTACCAATGCCGAACACAAAGGGGAAACAATGGCCTTTTTCATTTTATCAAATCTTTGGTATGTGATGACGGTAAATGGCACAAAGCGCCATAAAGAGTGACACAAGGAAACCTTGCTGATCATCACTCTATATGAACCCATAAACATTGTCAATTTGAGTTAGGATCTCTTAATCATGACACAGCTAACTGAGAGAGTTCAGGTCAACATCCCTTTTACCATGCTTTACGAGTCATACCTTGACCGTTTCATCGAGCATAGACTCAACCCGGAAATAGGGTTTGATGCAGAGGCCCTGGATAGATATTCCGTGTCCGATTTCGAGGGTATTGCGAAGACCCTCCACAATGCCGGTCTTGCTATTACCGTGCATGGACCTTTTAGCGACCTGTCCCCGGGATCGCCGGATCCGAAGATCAGGGGCGTGACCCAAAGCCGCTTTGAAGAGGTGCTCAGGCTGCTCCCCCTTTTTAGGCCGAAGACGGTGGTGTTGCACATAGGCTACGACCAAAAGAGATATTACTATATGAGAGAGGCCTGGATTGAAAAAAGCCTGGAGATGTGGTCATGGCTTTCAGAACGCGTGCAGGACGAAGGTGCCTCACTGATGCTGGAGAATGTCTATGAGCACGGTCCTGATGATGTCCGGATCCTCTTTGAGACCCTGGGGAGAAAAAGAGTGGGGTTTTGCCTTGATGTGGGTCACCAGGCCGTTTTTAGCCGTGCCTCTCTCGATTCTTGGGTGGACTCGCTCGAACCCTTTATCGGCCAACTTCATCTCCACGATAATGCGGGCACCCAGGATGACCATTTGGCGCTCGGTAATGGCACGATTGATTGCCAGAGACTGCTCAGACGCCTCAATGCCATAAGAGACAACCCACCCTTCGTCACCCTTGAACCCCACACGGAAGAGGACCTCTGGCCCAGTCTTGAATACCTTGAAAAAACCTGGCCTTGGGTGTAAATCAGGAGTGTTGGAGTACTGGAATATCGGAGTGTTGGGTCCAAAAACGGAAAAAGATCTAATTCTTGTTCTTCGATCCTTGTTGTTCCGAGATCCAAATACGTTGCATATTTGTCCATTCGGTTTTTCCATTACTCCACCACTCCATCACTCCATTAATCCCGATACGATAAATCTCCTCCCTTGTTAAGGAATGGATGACTATCGTTTACCAACGGCTGTGATTTACACCCCCTGGCCTTGGTGATCTGGCCGCTCCCTTCATTTCTCATTGAACTTTGAATACCCATGGGATACTATCTGTGGCCGCAAATCTGCATGGCGTGCAAGAACGTGAGGAGAACCCTGACATGAATTCCCTGATGGAAC
>JABMQV010000558.1 GCA_013203065.1 Desulfobacteraceae bacterium
AACCAAGATGAGTAGATCTGGGGTTGGCGCATACAGCAACCCTTATTCCATTATTCCAAATGAGAGCGAAGCGAACTGACGCGTCAGGTTGCTTTGGAAGAACAGGGATCGGTTTGTGTTTTTCTAAGAGGGTGCCGAACCGTCTGACGCCAGGAGCGCCTCTATCCTGTCAAGCGAAAGCCGATTGCCGTCCATCCCGAGAAGATCACGGTCAAGATCCATGGCCAACCCCAGAAGCTGGGGGTAGAGAATGGAGGGAATATCATAGGTCCGGCCTCGATCTGCTGCGATCTTGCCCTGGATGGTGTCAAACTCCACCTGGCAGAAGGGGCAGGCCGTGCAGAGAAAATCTGCCTTCCAGGCCTTGGCGTCGCTCAGTTTGTTTTCGCAGAGGTCCATGGCAAGATTTTCATTGACGCCGAGGAGCGGGCCCCCGCAACACTGCCATTTGGCTCCCCAATAGATGCTCTTGGCGCCGGTGGCCTCCACCAGGTCATCAAAGAGGGTCGGTGGCGAGGTGGTGTCAAACTGCATCACCTTGCTGGGCCTCAACGTGTGGCAGCCGTAGTGGGTGGCGATCTGGAGTCCATCATACGTCCGGACAACCCGCTCTTTTATGGACGCAAGACCCACATCCTGATGGAGCACCTTCAGGAAATGCCTGACCTGAATCCCCCCTTGATAGGTCATTCCCAGGGGCTCAAGCCGTTTGTTGACGGCAGCCCTCAATTCAGAATTCTCCCTGAGGTGGTGGTTGACGTCGGTAAGTGTGCTGTAGCAACCACTGCAAAGACACATGATATCCAGGCCTTCGGCTTCGGCGAGGGCGAGGTTGCGGGCACCAACGGTGAGAAACATCTCAAAAGAAATGGATCTGAGCGGGACAGGCCCGCAGCAGCTGAACAGGTCGATGTCCACCAGTTCTACCCCCAGCTCCTTCAGGACCATCCGGGCTGAGGCTTCATAATGATTGACACGGGAAGGGATGGAACATCCCAGAAAAATGGCATAACTCTTCATTTTTTCCTCTCTACGTCGTAGGATTAATGACTTCAGGCAAGCCCAGTTGCTTCAACAATTCCTTGAGGACGCCATCACCCTCGGCGTCCAGCTCCGGGAGTTCCAGGTCCTCCCGTTCCCAGTCCATGATCTCCGAAGTCCGACCATTGTCCAGCAGGGCGTTGGCGAAGATACGGATGCCTCTCGGGATCAGATCCTTTCGTTCGCGTATGGCAATGTTCTTGAGTTCATAAATAACATCGCATACCTGTATGCCCTGAGGGCAGTGTTCGGTGCACATATAGCATACCGTGCAGGCCCAGAGCATCCTTGACTCAAGGACCAGATCTTTGAGCCCGAGACGAACCGCGTACATGAGCTGGTGGGGTAGCAGGTCCAGTTCTTGAGCGGGGTTGGGTTTGTAGTTTAAGACCACGGGGCAGCCATTGGTGCAGGTCGAACACTGGAAGCAATAGACAGAGGTTTTTGCCTGAAGGGAAGAAAACATCTCCTCAACAAACTTTTTGTCTGAGTCTCTTTTGAGGACCAGAGTCCCATCGGATTCCATGACTCGTCTCCTTATTCGGTTTTCTTGCCACCGTTGCCTTTAACAAATCGAGAGCGTGGGCAACGGGGTCTTTGAGAGCGGATCTCCTATACTACGGCGTGGTAGTCGTCGTCAATCGAAAAAACCTATTTATTTTGACCCAGAAAACCATGTCTCATAGCTTATCGAAGATCCCGCTTTGCGGGTGTCAGGGAAGATAAACGGTGAGAAGGTTTTGGGCAGAGTATGGATAAAAATGAACCGGGCGAAAGGGGATCGCGAATTTTTGTCATGACCCCCGGAGTGCCCAGATTCGTCGCAGGATAGTGCTATTTCAGGTTGCTCTCGACGGCCTCCAGGAGTTCTTCCGGCTCCGGCGGCTTCTCGATATAGGCTGCCGGCTCCGGGATCGTCTCCCCCCTGTACCTGTCAAGCATTTCCTGGGAGTGAAAAAAGGTCTTCTTGGAAATTGCCGAAAGTACAATCACCGGGATGTCCTTCAGATCGGGGGCATTCTTCAACGCCCGATAGAGATCTATCCCGCTCTCTTTTGGCATCATTATATCCAGTATTATCAGGGAGGGCTTGGTTTGGCGGGCAGTCTCCAACCCCTCTATCCCATCTTTGGCAGAAAGGGGTTTATACCCGTTTGTCTCCAACAATGTGGTGATGAATGTCCTCATGTCCAACTCGTCGTCAACCACCAAGATTCTTTTTGCCATTTTTCATCTCCTCCATGGATAGGGACAGGGTCTCCCTTGCCTTATCTTCTGGTCTTAGTACATGCTACCTGGAAGGGTAAAGCGTTTGGCAGGGTTTCTTATGGCGGCTACGTGACAGTGGGCATATTTGGATACGTTCGCCACTGTACTTCCATGTTCAATCCGGTCCTGTTCAGATATCCCCAAGGCACCCATCACGATTAGATCGATATCATTACCTTTGGCGTATCGTATGATTTCCACATCGGGGGAACCGCTTTTCACCACAAAGACATAATTGTCGAAATCCCCCAGCCTCTCCAGACACTGCTCTTTGAGTGCCTGCTTCGCCCTTTCCTCCACCTCTTTGCCAAAGAAGGCCTCGCCGCCGGGCGACCCCTCGGGTACATGCTCGTCCACGATATTTCTCAGGTAGGCATAAGAAGAGTGGGGGATATGCAGGATGTGGAGCCTGGCATTATATTTCTTGGCCAGATCGATGGCGTGGAGAAAGGCGATGTTGGCGTCTTCGGAGAAATCAGTGCAAAAAAGGATATTCTTGTAGTCTATCATGGTGACCTCCTATTCCTCATCCTCCTTTGGTATCATTTCTTCAGGGATCTCCATGCACTCGCTTATGGCTTCTTTAAAGTGGATCGCCCTGATGCCAAGGTCATATTCCTTTGAAAGGTCTCGTATCTGATCAATACAGTTGTGGCAAGGGACAAAGATGACCTTGGCTCCGGTCTCACGGATCTGATCAGCCTTGACCTTCCCCCCCTTAAGACGGTGTTTCTTGACCTCCCCTCCCATGGGCATGGCACCGCCACCGCCGGTGCAGCAATAATTGTAATTGCCCTGATATTTCATTGGACGGAAGTCTTCGGAGAGATATTCTGCCAGACGCCTGTTTTTCTCGGCCAGACCTCCGCTTCGGACCACGTTGCAGGGGTCTTGAAGCGTTGTAGGTTCCTTTATCTTCCCCTTCAACTTTATCCGGCCGTCCCGAATATAGTCG
>JABMQV010000559.1 GCA_013203065.1 Desulfobacteraceae bacterium
GTCTTGATCCCCCCGGCAGTAAAGCGGTCTTCATTGGGCCCCATAATCACCCGCAAAACACGGGGACCGTCCTCGGGCAAGAGAAACTCCTCGGGTAAAGCAGCCGGAGAACCCTTCCCATCTGCATCTGTTGGCAGACCCATAAGCACGTCCCCTGCAGCGAGAGCGCGGCCGCCCAGTCCTCCAAATCCAGCATAAAGATATGTCGAACGGCTCCCCAGAACCAGCGGTACGTCAAAAGCCCCCCGTATTGCCAGATAGGCCCTGAAACCCCTTCGCCGCGGCCCGAAACTCAGGACCTGCCCTGCCCCGGCCCATTGACTCCTTCCCGGTCTAATGGGTTTCTCTTCGAGCCGGGCGGAAAGATCGGCCCCGGTGAGACTAAATAATGCCGGTGCCAAGAAACGCAGCTTAGGACCAACAACCGTAATTTCAAGGGCCGCAGCCCCATCATCGGGGTTATCAACCAGTCGGTTGGCCGCTACCAACGACCCTGTATCCATGGCCCCTGCTTCGGCAATTCCCAGGCTCTGGTAGCCCATACGTCCCAGATCCTGAAAAGACGTAAGGGCGCCGGGGCGGAGAACTTCCAGCACCTGATGGGAAACTGATTTATTCAATCTCTTATTCCTTAACGCCAACCATCAAAGCAAGCGTCTCTTTTTGCAGGGTCTCAAAATCTTTCTTGGAGACCGGATGAAACAACACACGATCGCCCGGTTTAAACAAAGTGAGTGCCGGGTGATCCAGTTGAAAGAGCTGCACCGGCGTCCGCCCTACAATCCGCATCCCGCCTGGCGTCGCGCGCGGATAGATCACCGTCTGCCCCACACTGATGGCCACTGCACCCTGGGGAGTGTGTGTCCTGGGCGACTCCATGAGGGGGACGTGAAGATCTTCCTGCAGGGGTCCGATAAATGGACACCCGGGGGTGAACCCCAGCTGAAAGACAAAGTAGGGAGTCGAGGTATGCACGCTCACAACCTCTTCAGGGCTCAGGTTGCAATACGTGCAGATATAGGACATATCGGGGGCATAGTCATCCTCGTAGCAGACCGGTATGTGAAGGAGCCGCGAGGCGGGTTCTGCTTCCATATCCTCCATGGCCTTACGGGCCATTTTTTCCAATGCTTCGGCCAAGCCCCTGGGATCTGTCTTTCTTGAGTCATACATGACCGTCAGAGACGCATATGTCGGTACCTGCTCAAGAAACCCCGGCGGGGGGGTGGCCGCCACCATACGGTGCATGAGACGCACGGATCGGTTTACCCTCAGGCTGCGTTCGTCTCCAAAAGTGACCCGAAGGGCCCGGTCACCCGATGGCTTAATTAACGGTTCATCATAGATCATGTCTTCCCCTTGAAAAAGTGTCTGACATAGCGATAAGCAAAATCCTCGATCCTCCAATTCTTTGCTTGCAACAAAAGGGAAATCGGGGGCTTTCGGCCAAAGTCGTTTTTCGGCGGTGAACATTAAACAGACAATTCAATTCCAACAAGCCATTTAGAGTCCTCCTCAAGAGGCACCCCCTAAGGTCTCTTCAATGGCCTGGCGAAGATTTTCGGCCACCATCTCGATGTCATCCTCCTGAATCACGAAGGGCGGCGCCACCATCAGGGCATCTCCGTCGGTGCCTGCCAGGCCCACGCATTTATAGGTAATGATGCCTTTTTGAAAAAGGTTATCCCACAACCGTTCAGCCACCTTTTTGGAACGAGGAAAAGGGGTTAAAGATTGCCGGTGTTGGACAAATTCCACCCCCCACATCATCCCAATGCCGCGAATGTCACCCACATGGGGAACGTCCTCCAGGTATGAACGCAGAGTTTGTCCGATCACTTCCCCCAAATTCCGGGAACGCTCCACAAGGCCCTCTTTCTCCATAATCTGAATGGTTGCAAGACCGGCAGCGCAGGCGACCGAGTGGTGACTGAAAGTTCCCCCATGCACAAAATTTCCGCAGTTTTTCTTCACGGTGTCCCTGTGCTCGCTGCTCACAGCCACCGCCGAAAGGGGCTGGGTTCCTCCTGCGAGACCTTTTCCCAGGGTTAACAGATCCGGGACTACATTATAGTGCTCGGTCCCGAACCACCGCCCCGTTCGCCCCATGCCGCACATTACCTCGTCCAGGATCAACAGGACACGGTGCTGGTCGCAAATTTCCCGAATCAGCTTCCAGTAGCCGGGGGGCGGGACGTAGCAAGCCAGGCTGGCGCCACAGATGGTCTCGCCCAGAAAGGCCGAGACCACATCGGGTCCCACATTTTGGATTATTTCATCCAAGGACAGTGCGCACCGCAGATTACAGCTGGGGTAGGTGAGGCCATATGAACACCGCAGACAATAGGGAGCAGGGATGTGCACTGCGTCACGAAGCATCGGATAGTAAGGCGTACGGAAATAGGTTCGACCCGCCGCGGCAAGGGCCCCCATGGTCAGCCCGTGGTAGGACTTCCAACGGGAAACCAGCACATGACGTTCGGGACGTCCCTCTGCCAGGTGGATTTGGCGTGCCAATTTGATGGCAGTTTCAACCGCCTCGGAACCGGAGGAGAGGAAATAGAAACACTCCAGGTTTCCAGGTGCATGGCGTGCCAGGGCCAGGGCCAATTCCTCCACTGGCTGACTGGTAAACATGGTCCCATGCACATAGGGCAAATTGCAGATCTGATCGTACACAGCCTGGGCGATCTCTTTACGACCATGACCCACGTTCACCACCACAGCGCCACCGCTGGCATCCA
>JABMQV010000560.1 GCA_013203065.1 Desulfobacteraceae bacterium
GCCTATGTAATGGCAAAGATGAAAATAGCCACAAAAGGCCGCTGGTTGTGGACCCGCACGATAGCCTCCACACTGGTGGGCCAGGGGGTCGATTCCTTAGTGTTTATTATTTTAGCCTTTGCCGGAACCATTCCAACCAGGGCCTTGCTCCTTGCCATCCTTACACAATGGCTCGTTAAATCCGCCTATGAGGCCGCTGCTACACCTGTTACATATAAAGTGGTGGGCTTTTTAAAGCGACGTGAAGGATTAGATGTCTACGACCACGACACGCATTTCAATCCATTGCTGATTAGACGTTGAAGTTCTTGAAGATCTCCCTGTATTGTGTTATAAAATCAAGGATATCTGTAGACTATAATCTTTGCACCTTGAATCCCGCTGTGAGCGGGAAACGCGGAACCGATCGGTTTAGACAGTTATCAATTAAATCTTGTGCAAAAAGCACAAAAAAGTCTTCTTTGTTTTTCTTTGCGAACTTTGCACCTTTGCGCGAGACCTTTCTGGTTCCGGTTTATCCGGGTTAGGGATCAGTAGAGCCTTTAGCAACCTTTTGCACGCAAGAAAAGGAAGGAGGTTTGCATGAAGCAAGTTCAGAACCAAGGGCGGATCCGGAGCAGCTTCTCAGCCAGATCCTTTAGTCGCCCCTATTGAAGGGGAAAATTGAAAACTTTTTTTGAAGGAGGGAAACATGAAAAAAAGAGGATTGTTGGTATTTTTCGTTTTGGTGTTCTTGGTCTTTTTATCTGGCGGGCTCACATCCCCCGTAGCCCATAGTTCGGAAGTCATCAACATTGCTACGGCCGGGATCGGGGGCTCATATTACCCGGTGGGGGCAGCTATAGCGGAAATCATTACCAAGCATGTGGATGGGGCAACCGGATCGGCCGAGGTGACCGGGGCCTCCATTGAAAACATCAAATTGTTGGGACGGGGAAAAGTCAGGCTGGCATTTGTAGAGCCCGCTTTCGCAGCTGTTCCTGCATACAGGGGGATTGAAATCTTCAAAAAGAAGATTCCGACCCGGGTCGTATCGGCCTTGCATTTTTCCACGGGATCGCCGGTGGTCTTGAAGAAATCCGGTATCAAGAAGATCACCGATCTCAGGGGAAAAAGGGTCGCAGTGGGAAAGATGGGGAGCATGACGTCCAGGGCCACCGAGTATCTGTTCAAGGTCTATGGTATGAGTTTCAAAGATATCGAGCCCAGATACCTCGGCCATTCCGAAGCGGCTGAGGGCTTAAAAGATGGAAGCATTGATTGTGCCATCCTGGTCGGGGCGCCCCCGGCGGCCAGCATTATGTCCATCGCAGCGACACACAAGATCGACATCCTGTCGGCCGACGCGTCGCATATGGAAAAGATGAAGAGCCTAAGGCCCGGACTTGGGGCATACAAAATACCGAAGGATACCTACAGAGGCGTGGATCATGACTCCTGGGTATGGATGTCGGGCTTGACCTTGTTGTGCCATCCGGATGAATCCCCTGATCTTGTCTATAGGATCGTCAAGGGAATGTACACCCACCAGGAGAGGATCGCCAAGTCCCATCCTGCGGCCAGGGTGATCACCCTTGAAAATGCTGTGGTGGATTTCGGGATTCCCTATCATCCCGGTGCCATGAAGTATTACGAGGAACAGGGGGTCTCCAAAAAATAGGTGTTTTCAACAGGCATTCGCATAGAGGTCCATCGCCGGCTCCCATGGTACCAAATGTCCCGGTTACAAGTTATCCTGGGGATCTTACTTGCGGGACTGATCCCTCTATGCGCCTCGTGCAGGGCGTCATACTGTCTGGAGCTTTTAGACGGACAGTCCGGCGCCCTCATAAAAACGATTGCCATAAAGGAGGGTGAAACGTTCACGGTCAAATTCATCCATTCCGTGGAAAAGGCCCCCATTCTCGAATCATTCTATATAGATCGCGATGGAAACATTGTCCTGAAGGAGGTCAAGTTCAAGAAAATTGGTGTCGGCTATGGCAAATATATCCCTACCCTTTACCCTTCCGCCTACAAGGATGGTTGGTATTACATGAAGGACATTAATGTTCCGGCCGTTCTAAACTACCGCGTTGGATATATTGCCGATCACACGTTGGTTGTTCGGGATCGTGATTATTCTTTTAAAGAGATGATCCCTTCTGGAGAGCTTCTAAAGATCGTAGCCAGAAAGATCACTGACGATTGACTTGAGACGAATGAAAGGAGAAAGTAGCACTATGAAAATCAAACAAATTGCAATAAGGTATGGATGCGTACTCTTTTTGGTCTTCAATATATGGGCCGTAATCACCATGAAACTGCCGCCCATGAAGATGAGGCCCTTGTTTCTACTGCTGATACTGGGCATGAGTTTCCTCATGTACGCACCCAGCAAGGAAAAGGGTCGCTCTGCCATCTGGACCATCCTGGATTTTGCGGCCGTTATCCTGACCTTTATCGCAGTGGCCTACCTCTATGTCTCTCACGATGAGATTGTCTTTCGGGCAGGTGAACTCTACATCATGGACATCTTTTTCGGGATCGTCCTGCTGGTCGTCACGCTGGAGGCTACCCGAAGAAGCTTGGGGTGGCCCATACCGATCATCGCATTGATTTTCATCGCATATGCCCTTCTGGGAAATCATCTGCCGGGAAACCTGAGGACCCCGAATTATGACCTGGAAAGGATCATCGGTCATTTGGTCATATCCACGGACGGCATTTTCGGAATCGCTCTCAAGGTGATGCTCTTCTATGTGATGCTCTACATCGCCTTCGGCGCGTTCCTGAGTAGGGCCGGCGGGCTCGAGTTCTTCATGGATCTTTCCAACAGCCTCACTGGACGGATGACCGGGGGGCCTGCAAAGATTGCCGTTGTCTCGAGCGGCTTCCTGGGCTCCGTATCAGGAAGCTCTACCGCAAATGCCGTGACCACCGGGGCGATTACTATCCCCATGATGAAAAGGATAGGCTTCTCCTCAAGCTTTGCCGCGGGTGTGGAGTCGGCGGCATCATGTGGTGGGCAGTTTATGCCTCCGGTGATGGGGGCCAGTGCCTTTATTATTGCGGAATTTCTAGGGATGTCCTATCTGGATGTTTGCAAGGCGGCCCTTATTCCGGCAGTCCTCTTCTTTCTTTCCGTAGGCATGATGGTCCATTTCGAGGCCAAAAGGCTTGGTATCAAGGGCCTGCCCAAGGAAGAGATCGCCGGGTTCAAGCGCACGATCAAGAGCAAGGGATATTTTCTTATCCCCATCATCATCGTCGTCTACTTTCTGTTGGCCGGGTATTCCGCAAGCAGGGTGGCCATCTATGGAATCATGGCCATTGGGGCGGTGACCTTGATCGCCAAGCCGATTCGCGAGTTTCCGGGCATTCTTCTGAGGACCTGTGAGACGGCCGTCAAGAACGGCGTCGGCATTTGTGCCGCTGCCGCAACCTTAGGCATCATTATCGGGATAACAACCCTCACGGGTTTCGGCCTGAAGCTGTCTTCGTTCATCGTGGATCTGTCCCACGGTTACCTCATCATTTGTTTGGTCCTGACCATGCTCACGGCGATCCTGCTCGGGATGGGGGTTTCCACGACCATCTGCTATATCTTCCTGGCCACCATGGTGGCCCCCGCCCTTGTTCAGATGGGCGTCATTCCCATATCCGCCCATCTTTTCATATTCTACTTCGGCATGATGTCCATGGTGACACCGCCCGTTGCGCTCACCGCTTATGCGGCAGCGGGTATCGCATGCTCGGATCCCATGAAGAC
>JABMQV010000561.1 GCA_013203065.1 Desulfobacteraceae bacterium
ACCATAAGGATCTGCTTAAAAAGCTGCGGGGATTGCGGCAGCGCGTAGAAAAAGCCCTTGTTGACCCTGCTCGGGACCAGGTAGTCCCGTGCCCCTTCCGGAGTGCTCTTGGTCAGAAAAGGGGTCTCAACCTCTATAAACCCTTCCTTGTTCAGATATTGCCTGACCGAAGAAGCGATTTCGTGCCGTTTGCGCAGGACACCGAAAATCTGAGGTCTTCTTAATTCCAGGTAGCGGTATTTGAGCCTCAATGTCTCTGAGGCGTCCACCGCTCCATCCACCTGGAAGGGAGGCGTTTCAGTCGCATTCAGGATCCTGAGTTCGGAAGCCCGCAATTCAATGGCTCCGGTGGGTAGATTCGGGTTTATTTGTCCCTCCAGGCGGTGGTTAACAGTGCCTTTTACCGCCAGGACCCACTCGTTTCTCAGGATGTGGGCCCTTTCATGACTCTCCTTGTCCACCTGTGGATCAAAGACCACCTGAGTGATGCCCTCCCTGTCACGGAGGTCAATAAAAATCAGGTTCCCCAGGTCACGTCTGCTGTTCACCCATCCCATCAGAATGGCCTCACGGCACACATCCTCCGGCCTGAGGCTGCCACAATCATATGTTCGCTTCCAGTCCCCCAGCGAATTGATTTTGATTTCTTCCATCTATCCCATAGCCCTCAAAAGATTTGCCACGCTATCTTTAAGATCCACTTCGTCCTGTACTTTGGTCTCCATATCTCTTAGCATACCCTTCCCTGATACCAGTTCATCTTCTCCAATAATAAACACCTTCTTTGCCCCAAGCCGACCCGCCCTTTTCATCTGGGCCTTTAGTCCTTTTGAACCATAATCCATCTCTACCCACATACCAGACTTCCGTAGCTCCATGATCCAATTAAAACAGACCTTTTCTGCATTCTCCCCTAAGGCAGCCACAAAAAGGTCCGGATTCCTCTCCTCTGACGCCGTCTTTTCTTCGAGTAGCGAGACCACCCTCTCCATACCCAAAGCAAAGCCGATTGCAGGGTGGTCAGGGCCCCCGAGCAGTTTTACCAGGCCATCATACCTGCCGCCTCCCAAGACGGCATTTTGTGCCCCCAGCCGTGTGGTCTGTATTTCAAATGTGGTCCTATTATAGTAGTCAAGCCCTCTCACAAGCTTGTGATTTAGCACAAAGGGTATGTCCAGCCTCTCAAGATAGCCCATTAGCAATTCAAAGTGGACCTTGCATGTCTCGCACAAGAATTCGAGGACCGAAGGAGCTCCTGACACGACCTGATTGCAGCCTTCCACCTTGCAGTCAAAGACTCGTAAGGGATTGACCTGGACCCTTCTCCGGCAGTCTGCACAAAGGGCGTCTGTCTTATCCCTGAGATAGTCCTTTAGTTTTCCCCTGAATCTGGGCCTGCACTGGGGACACCCCAGGGAGTTGAGGATAAGGCTGAGGTCGTCGAACCCCAGTGAGTCAAATAAATACATGGCCATGATGATGATATCGGCATCAGACTTGGGACCCAGGTCACCAAAGAACTCGGCATTTGTTTGATAGAACTGCCTGAACCGCCCCTTCTGCGGCCGCTCGTGTCTGAACATGGGACCGATGGTGAAGAGCTTCTGAACGGGATTCCCTTGGTATAGCCTGTGTTGGATATAGGCCCTGGTCACTGAGGCCGTGGCCTCTGGCCTTAGGGTCAAACCCCTCCCCTTGCTGTCTTTGAAGGAGTACATCTCCTTTGAGACGATATCGGTCTCCTGGCCGATGGACCTGCTGAAGAGTTCGGTCCTCTCCAAAAGCGGGGGCTTGATCTCCTGAAACCCGAAGGCATTGAACAACCTGCGGGTCGTCGATTCAAGCACCTGCCAGTTTCCTGCCTCTTCGGGCAAAATATCTTTAAAACCTTTGATTGCCGTGAATTCCAAAAACCCCCCTCTCCCGTCGGTCAGATTTGATCGTCCGGCGATCGAGCCGATCCAGCAAAAAAATGAACTGTCAACGCCCTTGGCCCTTGATTATTCCACCTTGATTTTGCTCACCCTCTTGCCACCCCCGGCGGGCCCCTCCTTCTCAAGGTTCTCTATCTTTTCATCAACCAGTGATCTGATTGCCTTGAGAAATTCGACGCGTGACTGGTTCAGGTGATCAAAAAACTTGGACTTTTTTCCGGAGGCCTTTTCCAGATCCAAGAAAAACCTTCCCACCGGGCAATATGCCATTTCTTTTTTATCCTTCTCCTTGGCCATGATCATCCCCCCTAAAATGGATACATAAATGTTGCCCATCAAGCCTGGCCTTGACCGACTTGGAGGCAGCCACCTGTCTTGGAAGTAACAAGTGTCTCTTAAAACCTCCCACTCGAACAATCAGTTCGTCAGAGAGTTTGTTAAGCTCGACATCCTCCTTGGTAACAAAGGGAAGTTTCATCGTAAGCCGGTATTCTCCGTTCTCCTTGACTATATTGTATGGCTCTCCCTCAAAAAACCTCTCCAGGGGATTTCTCGCGCCATATATCTCCTTTGACAATGCCTTAAGGCTGTCATAACCAAGCACCTCAGACCTGAAGAGGTTTACAGGGAAGATGGGAACAGGGTTAAAATATTCTCCTGCCCTCTCCATATATTTCTTTTGACTCTCCCTCCAATCCTGAAAATATGAATCGTTCACGTCATCCGGGAGAATCCTGTTCATGATTATCGCATCAATATTCATCTTATAGAGGGAAAAATACATAAATGCCCTCTGGGTTTCTTTCAGTACGACCTTTTCCGGATTGGCAATAAGGCGTACAGTGGTGATCTCGGGGTCAACCAGGAGCTCGTCCACGCCCTTCAACCGTTCAAAGAGATACTCAATGGCATCAAAATAATCATCTCCCGGCAGGGGGACATCATACAGTCTCTTGGCTATAGGTCGTACGTACCTGGTGATGGTCCTTTCCATCTTGAAGATCTTTTTTATATACCACTCCAGCGCCGTTGGAATACTGATAAACCTGAGGGACTCTCCGGTGGGAGCACAATCAAGTATTATCACGTCATATTCCTTTCTCTTGACGTAATGGTTGATATAGAGGAGCAGGCTTACTTCCTCCATGCCGGGCAAAATGGCAAGCTCTTCTGCCAGTATTTCATCCAGGCCTGTGGTATTTAGCAGTGTAGTGATATATTTGTAGATTTCCCCCCAGTTCTTTTCCACTTCCTCCTGTATATCCACTTCTTGAATCCACAGATTATTGCTGACCTTGGCGGGTCTTCCCTTGTTTTGATCAAGAAGTGATCTATCCAGATCAAAAATATCCGACAGGCTATGGGCCACATCCAAGGACATAATCACCGTCCTTTGCCCCATCTCAGCCGCCTTTATTCCAGTGGCTGCCGCCACGCTCGTCTTTCCGACGCCACCCTTTCCGGCAAAAAAGATGATTCTCATTTCATGTCACCAACCCATCTACAGCCATATGCCTTCCCCTTGAAGCCGCTGCGAGAGGCCCCAGTCCCTTTTCTGGAATTTCTTTCAACACCTATCTCCTAAAAGCTGATACAAAATAAACGAAAGAACTCGATCCTCCTTTGGTTCAGAACCTCCCCCAAGACGCCACAAATTTGATTGGTTCACACGCAGCCTTTTGGAAATTTGAGGGAAACAGGCATAGGGTGCCAAAAACGGGGCTTGCTAAGTCGTTGATTTTATTGTACGCGACCCTTCAGGGCTTGCCAGTCTTTTACCTCATTTTGCAGTCTGTAGGCAACCAGAAAATGAAGAGGATAACCATGATCCGGCACCTCATTGTTGAGTTGGGTTGATGGTGGCACCTTAAATTCCTTGAGATGGAATTTTCAAACCTATTGACAATACTGAGGCGAGAAAAATCAATACCCCCACCAGAATGATGCCCATTGAAAACAAGCCCGCGTCACCCATGAGGCCTAGCCCCATGGGAATGGTTCCGGCCCCCAGGAAAAAGGCAACCGGGAGAGTAAGCGAAACGGCCACATTTCGGGCACTGGGGGGGCCTATGGAAGAGAGGGTGGTAAGACCTGGTGGGAAGAAGCAGGCTGCAATTACGGGTTGCAGAAAAACGATGATGACGACCCAGGAGCCCGAGGCCGCCCCCATAAGAATCGTCATTAACCCCGTTAGCAGGAATACGCCGCTCAAGGTTCGCTTTGGACCGAGACGATCCGTGGTCCATCCCGCGAGGAACACCATCACAAGCCCCGAGATCCGTGATAGTGCGAGCAGTGTATTCGCCAAGTGGCGATCCATGCCGTGTCCAGCTACCAGATAGAGAGGCAGCATCGCATAGATACCGATGGTGCTGCTGATACCCAGGCTGAACAGGATTATCATTATCCAAAAATCGGGTAATGAGAAGAGGGTACGGGAGGCGCCAAAGCTGGGGGATTCGCCCGGAAACTCACCCCCCCTACCGAACCGGGCAAAGGCGATTCCCACCACCAGGGAACTACACCCCAGGAGGATCAGCACTCCCCGCCAGGAAAACCACAGCATGAGGGCCTCGGACATCAACGGCGCAGCAATAAAACTCATGTTGGGGCCCAGTTCATGGATTGCCAATGCTTTGCCCCAGTGCCTGGTTTGGGTCAGGGAGGTGAGCGTTGCAATACCCGAAGGAATATAAATTCCTGTGGACATCCCGAGCATCAGGAGTCCGGCGCGAATTGCCCACAGACTATTACAGAAGGAGATTCCCAAAAGTGAGGCGCCAACTGCCATTGCGGACAGGGTAATGGTTTTCCTGTGGGTGATCCGGGAGGAAAGAAAACCGGAGCACAAGACGGAAACAAAGTAGCCGATGGAGATAAGGAGGAAAAACGAACCGGCCTCGGTATGGTCCAGCCCCAGGTCCGCCTCAATGGCGGGCATCAACGGGGCCAAAATGATTCGAGCGATAAAATTGAGGAAGAAAATCGAAGTCAAAAAAAGGATTGGCCCCAGTTGTGAACGAAAACGCTGTGGATTGTTGCGCTCGCGTGCGCTGTTTTTGTTTTGAATCGATTCTGAGGGCATCGCCTTTTGAAGAGCCTCCAAAACTCCCTTGTTATCTCCCCTGAACTTATTGAGAAGTTGCTTCCTATCTTTTTAATGGGTTGAAACCATAGGGTTATTCTGGTAAGTGACAACCTTTACGCGGCGGAACGCGGCAACGGGCCCCTCCGGTGGAGTGCAAATAAACTATAAAGTTCGTAACTTTGCAACCATGAATATAAGTTCTCAATAATCTCGGGCGCCGTGGGGTTCGGCTGTTTCTTTCCGGCGGCAGGGTGCTGACTGTGGGTGCCGGGTCTGTCCGAACCGGCCCTGAGATTTTGAACCTAAGAAGGGAGTCAAGAGATGATCGAACGTTACACACGCCCTGAAATGGGCAGGATATGGGAGGCTGAGAATCGTTATGCGAAGTGGCTCGAGGTTGAGATTGCAGCCTGTGAGGCCATGGCAGAGGAGGCGCTAATTCCGGAAGATGCCCTCGAGAACATCAAAAAGGGGGCAGGTTTTTCAGTGGAACGGATTCTCGAGATAGAGGAGGAGACGAAGCACGATATCATTGCCTTCTTGACGAACGTGGCCGAAAACGTAGGCCCTGATTCGCGCTATATTCACCTGGGCCTGACCTCTTCGGACATCCTGGATACGAGTTTTGCGCTTCTTCTGAAGGAGGCAATGGGCCTGATTATCCAGGATGTTGAGAGATTCATCGATATCCTTAAGGATAGAGCGCAAGAACACAAGTATACGGTGATGATTGGCAGGTCTCATGGTATCCACGCGGAGCCAATAACCTTTGGTCTCAAGTTGGCTGTGTGGTATTCTGAAATGCTCCGGAATCTGCGACGGCTGAAGGATGCCTTACAGGTAATCAGTTATGGAAAGCTATCAGGCGCAGTGGGTACCTTTGCAAATGTCTCTCCCAGGATTGAATTCCTTGCTTGTGAAAAGCTGGGTCTGAAACCTGCCCAGATATCCACTCAGATTGTTCAGCGCGATCGCCACGCCCATTATTTCTCAACTCTTGCGATCCTTGCAGGGACCCTGGAAAAAATTGCGATTGAGATACGACATCTTCAGAGGACAGAGGTCCTGGAGGCCGAGGAGGCCTTTTCAAAGGGGCAAAAGGGGTCCTCCGCCATGCCCCACAAGAAGAACCCGATCGGATGCGAAAACATCTCGGGTCTGGCTCGTCTGGTCCGATCCAACTCCTTGGCGGCCATGGAGAATATGGCGCTATGGCATGAGAGAGACATCAGCCATTCCTCTGTGGAACGGGTGATCGGGCCCGACAGCACCATCCTTATTGATTTTATGCTTCATCGTTTGACCCGGATCATTAGGGACCTGGTTGTCCATCCTGAAAGGATGACTGAGAATTTACAAAAAACAAAGGGGTTGATCTTTTCCCAACAGATCCTGACGAAACTGGCAGAGAAGGGCGTTGAGAGGCAGGAGGCCTACGTTATGGTCCAAAGAAACGCCATGAGGGTATGGGAGAGTGGTCAGGAATTCAAACAGTTAATTATGGAAGATGATGAGATCGGAGCGTATCTGAGCAATAAGGAAATCGATGACATATTTGATCTTGATTATCACCTAAAGTATGTGGATGAGATTTATGAGAGAGTATTTGGATAGGATTAGTTTCTCAAAGGTGAAAGATTCAACAGATGTCATCCCCAAATAAAAAGGCTAACCCTAAAAGAGGGGCTTCCCGACATTCCCCGGAGTTGACAGTAATGGTTTCGAAGGGGTTGGGGAAAATCCGCACATTTAAGGTCTCTTCCCGTTTCCTTTTCTTGTCTTCCTTGTTTCTTATTTTTTACATCATTGTCTCTATTTTGGTCTTCAACAAATACTTTGATGAACTCCGGGCAAGGAAAGTTCAGTCGGAGGAATTGGAGAGACTCGAACGTGGAATAGAAGAAGCCAAGAGGGACCTCTATCGATCCAAACAACGCCTGGCCTTTCTGAAAGACTATTTTTATGACCTGAAAGTTGGGAGGGAAGAGAAGGCTGAATCGGCCGGGCCAGAAACTGTAAGCCAAGGAGGGACGACCCCGGAGACGGGAAACCTTCCCCAGGGTAGGGAGCCTGTGATGGATTCTGGCGTTACGCCCCAGGAAGTGTTGGTGGAGATAAAGGACCTGAAGATCAAGAGAAAAGGGGCAAAACTAGCGGTAAGCTTTAACCTTGCCAAGGCAGGCTTGGGCCAGAAGGCTCTCAGGGGGTATGTCCATATTATTGCCGTGAACAAAGGATCCGGCTCAGCCCAGTTTTGGACTTACCCTAAAGTAGCCCTCCGAAAGGGCCTCCCCATTAATTATGAGCATGGCGAGGCCTTTAGGATGCGGCGTTTCAAGACAATCAAAGGAACATATTTCCTTGACGCAGAGAGCCAATTCCCTTCCCACTTGAAAGTGCTTGTTTACAGTCAGCCAGGAAAACTGATTCTCCAAGAGGAATTCGAGATACCTGATTCATGATTCCCGTGGGCCGGTTTTCAAGACACCATGGAACTACCCTGAACCATATCTCCTATAATCAGATGACGCATCCGCACATACGAGCTCCAGCCGATCCTCCCATGGATCACTCTTTTTTACGTCCACCAAGATCTCCTGCCCCGGACCAAGAATGAGCCCATTCTGCCGTTTTATTTCTGCCAGAAGTAGACAATCTTCCAACACGATCCGGTACTTGCTCTTGAACTCGTCAAGGACAAGGGCCTTGTATCTTGCTCCCAGGTTCTGAGCAAGGAATTTCAGGGTCCAGTAACGCATGCGATTTCGCTTTGCCATGGCAAGGTTCTTAACCAGAGGCTCAACAGAGGTCCTTATCTCTTCCAGTTTCTCCACATCATAAATGGGGCCCTTGCCCATGAGAAAACTGCTGATCTGCCGCTGAACCACAATATCAAGGTATCTCCTGATTGGAGAGGTGGTCTGGGTATAGACGTCCAGGCCTAATCCACTGTGGGGGCTCGGGGCTGTATCCAGGTAAAGGGGAAGTAACTTCCGGCGCTGCCGAAAGACATAGTAAATGTATGCTTTTTCCTGTGGATCCAATTTTTCAGTGGGTTGTTTTTGGGTCCTGAATAGAACCGGCAGGTCATGCTCTTTGCAAAAAACTGCCGCTAACCAGTTGTAGAGGATCATAAACTCTGCCACAATCATCCTCGACGGGGTGTTCTGGTCAACCAATTCCAGTGACAGTGATGCGTCGGGGTTCAACCTCACTTCCACTTCCGGAAGTGAGAGGCTGAGGGCACCCTGGTCACCCCTTTTTTGACGAAGGTGCTGGCAGAGCTGATACATTTCTTTGAAGGGCCCCTCCGAAATCAGGGATTCGTTTACGTCATCATAAGTTAATTGCCGCTGGACCCGAATCACACTTCGTAGGAAACGGTAGTCCAAAAGTGTACCGATCTTGTCAAATCTCGCTAAGAGTGAGATCGCTTGTCGGTCGCATCCTCGTTTCAGACTCAGGCTGTCCTGGGAGAGGTCTGGTGGGATCATGGGTATTTGTCTTCTCGGCAGATAGAGAGAGGAAGCCCTCTCCCCCGCCCCCTTGTCAAGGATGCTCTCCGGTAAGATGACCTCTGCCACATCGGCAATGTGTATTCCGACCTCCAAGATGTCACCGGCTATTTCAAGGCTCAGGGCGTCGTCGTAGTCACGGGTGAGCGGCCCATCAATGGTCATGGTAGGTAAGCGCCGTAAGTCCTCGTATCCTTCAAAAGACCTCTTTTTTTTGGCCAGACGGGACGATTCTTCCAACTGATCCTTTGTAAAAGAGGTCTCAATGCCTAATCGCAGGATGTTCAGGTTCTCGTCCTCATCCCATATGCCAATCCTGAAGAGCAAATCCCTGGAGTTCCGTATATCGGATAAGCCGGCCCTGGAGAGCAGTTCCTTTCCGTATTTGGAATCAGGTGCCTCATTTCCGTGTAGGGCCAGTTGAATAAGCGTCTCGACTATATTTTCCCTGCACGATGGCTCGTCGGGTTTACTGCCTTGCCAGATGGCCTTCAACCATACGCTGCCATCCCCAAGCCTTTCTTCCTTCAGGGCCTCTTCCTCCCTTTGTCTTAAGATCTGTTCAACCCTTTCTTCGGGATTTGGCAGGAATAGACCGTCTTTCATCTTGAAATATAGGCGGTCTTCAAAAAGTGCTCGCACCAGAGCGGAGAAATGGTTGTCCGTTGCGGCCTCGCCGAAAGCTAACTGGGTTAGATATTTGTGGTTGAAGCTCTCCTTTTCGTCTTTGGTCAATTCCCAAAGTTCCCGGACGTCAACCAGCTCTCTGAGGTTGTTTCTTGCTCGTTCCGATTCCTTCAGAATTTCCAGAAGATCTTCCCTTGGCCTTGAGATATCTATTCCGGAACCGGTGATCAGAACCGCCCTTTTTGGAGAGATGTTGACTTGTCGGTTTGAAGGGGTCAACAGGAGCAGTCTATTGCCCTTATCCTGCAAGCATAGGGTGCACACAAACTTGCCCCGATCAATGTATTCTATTATCCTTCCCTGGTTCATATGGAACTTTCATGATCCT
>JABMQV010000059.1 GCA_013203065.1 Desulfobacteraceae bacterium
AACTGCAATAAATCTAAAAAATCAAGGCATTTAATAAGGTTTTGGTGTAACTTCTCAATAAGTTCGGGCGAATCAACTGGATTCCAGCTTTCGCGGGAATGACCAAATGAGCTAAGTGCCTGTCATTCCCGCGAAAGCGGGAATCCAGTTGATTCGCCCGAACTTATTGAGAAGTTACACCAAACGGAGAAAATAATATGAGCCCTGTTTTCAAAGACCCGACAAAACAGAAACAATATATTAAAGATTATTTTGATGAATATTCAAATCAATACCACCAGGATCACTACGTCAAGAAAAGACCGCCAAGTATTTACCCTGTCCTGGCGGTCCGGTTTGACTATATGAAGGCGATGCTGTCAGATTTTCCTATGGGCGGAAAAGTTATTGATATCGGTTGCGGCACGGGAGAAATGCTTGGGGTTTTCAGGGAAAGGAAGTTCCATGCCTATGGTCTTGATTATTCTTTCAAAATGCTCAAGGCTCTTTCCGGAGAGATACCGCGGCACACCGTTTCACTGGTAAATGGTGAGATAGAGGCGCTGCCATTCAAAGATGAACAATTTGATGGCATAATATGTGCCGGCGTGATTGAGTATTTGAACGAGGATCATGCCGCTTTAAAAGAAATCGCCCGCATCCTGAACCGTGGTGGATACGCTATCATTTCTCTTTCCAATACACTTTCCCCCGCGCGTGTCTTTGAACCCCTTGCCCATTCCGTGATTGGACATAATATCAAGGGAAAGATCAAAAGGAGATTGCTAAAAAAACAGACACTGCTCTATCCGCCTTTTCGCACCCATAGACCCCCTCTATTCGATCGCGAGGCCAGACATGCAGGGCTGATACGAACTGGGCATAATTTCTTTCACTTTTCTCTTGTGCCCTGGCCATTTAATAAGTTGCTGCCCCGTTTCTATGTGTCAACCGGCCTCAAAATGGAGAGATTTTCGCAAAGTAATTTGGGATTTCTGGGAAGAGGGTATATCGGCAAGTACAAAAAACAGTAATCAAGGTTGCTATGACCTACCCGTATAGCAGAGTGGAGGCTATCCCGCCTTTCGGGAAGATTTTAGGGTAATTGGGCGACGGATGAAAAATCGGCCTTTCGTTTCTCTCTAAAGGCGGTGACACCCTCCCGGAATTCTCCCTGACGCGAGCTAAAGGCAATACCCTGTCTTTCGCTTTCCATCTGGGATTCCAATGTCTCCAGAAGCCCTTTCCGGATAAGTTCTTTGGCCCGGCCATAGGTTTCTGTGGGCCCCTGGGCCAGTTTCCGGGCAATTTCGGAAATGCCTTTTTCAAAGTCTTCAGACGGCAAGACGCGGTTTACGATGCCCAGTTTCAGGGCTTCTTCCGCATCAATGGGCTCATTCAGATAAATCAGTTCCATGGCCTTTTTAGGGCCTACCAGGCGACTCAAAAAAAAGGTTGAGCTCCCATCCGGGACCAGGCCAATGTCGGTATAAGCCATGACAAATCTTGCATCTTCGGCGGCTATGCTCATGTCACAAGCGAGACTGATACTAAACCCAGCGCCTGCTGCAACACCATTTACCGCAGCGAGGACCGGTTTTGGCATCCTTGTTATCTCTGAGATAAACGAATGGAGGTGAAGGGCCAGGTCTCTCAGGAACAGATCGGAACGGCCTTTGTTCTTGAGTTCTTGAGCCATTTTTTTGACATCCCCGCCAGCGCAAAAGGCCCTGCCGGTTCCGGTGATCACCACTGCCCTGACGTTTTTCTCAGTCGTACAATAAGCCGCTGCCTGACAGAGTTCTTTGGTCATGGACAAATTTAACGAATTGAGTTCATCAGGCCTGTTCATGCGGATCCAGGCCACCCCACCTTTTTCTTCAAAATTGAGTGTTTGGTAGTCACCCATTCTGGTTCTTGCTCCTTTCCTTTTATGCACCCCAAGTCTTGGGAGAGTCTTCTTTTGCGAATTCCTTGTGGCAAAATGGACAAAAAAGCTTGATGTCGTTAAAGTTCGGTTCGTAGAATAACCTGTCTATATAATACAGTTCTGCACAATGGGGGCAGGTGACCCAGACGTCCTTGGGTATTCCAACCTTTTCAATGTTTTGCATATTTTTTCTCCTTTTTGAATCCAGTGGGCGCCGCTGTTAATAGGATGTGGGGTATTTTCCAATATGGTCGGGGTTTACATAATCCGAGATATGGATGCGTTCTGCCACGTCGTCCGGGGTCTTGTTTTTCATTTGGTAGTACCTGGGCAAACCCGGTCCAATGGGAGGCGGGCAGGTGGCGTCTATGCCGCCCCTTGTTCCGATGTTTCCCGGGGCAGAAAGACTTGGGTCCAGGGGGAATACGGCAGCCCCTTTGACCACGACGAGATCCTTGTCCCATTGGCTCCGATAGGCCACGGACCAGAGTACCTCGCTTTCATTAAAAAGGTCAACGTCTTCATCCACGACGATGACGTGCTTGAGACGTGAATCGCAGGGCAGCGCTGCCATAATGGCCTCCTTCCCGATGCCCGGGCGCGTCTTTTTAACCTGCAAATACACATGGTTTCTTCTGCCAGAAATGGGGACAAACACGTTCATCAATTCGGGTACCACCTGTTTTACAATATCGTAGATGCGCGCCTCAAGAGGGAAGTTCCCCAACATCACCAAATGGTCTGCCAGACCCACACCAATTCCATGATAGATGGCGTCTTTGCGGTAGGTAACACAGGTTACATCAATGACCTGACTGGGTCGCTGGGGTCCGATGTAACCCGGGTATTCCCCAAAAGGGCCTTCAGCTTCGTATACGTCTTTGGGTACGTAGCCCTCAATCACCATCTCGGCCTCTGCGGGGACCATCAACTTCTCGCCAAAGGTCTCCGTTGGCACCAGTTTGACAGCCTCTCCCATTACCCCTCCCATTGGGGGATAATGGCTTTCAGGGTGGCCGAGACGGGATTGGGCTCCTGAGACGCCGGACGGATGGTGACCGATCCACACCGCGATAGGCATGTCCTCGCCGCGTTCCCAGAATTTCATAAGATTTTGCATGCTGTGGGATACAATCGCCGGCCAGTATCCGGTGCGTTGGGGGGACTTTACCCAAATTCGCTGCAAACAGGTGTTGTCAATTCCGGTGTCCGGGTCATAGGTCGTGGCAAACCCCGCCCCGATGTAGGGCCCGGGATCCATATAATTGTGGGTGCAAATGGGGAATCTCAATAGATCAACTTCCCCTCCGTTCTCTATTACTTCCTTAACCGGTGCCTCGTCTCGGGAAACAATCACCGGGTCAATACGATTGGCAACCCGATCTCGATATTCCATGGCGACACGCTGTGGATGGATGCCCAGGGCTTCCGCACAAAGCTCACGACTGGCTGTCAGATTGGTGACCACAGGGAATCGGCTCACATCCCCGTTGTCCAGGATGGGCTTTTCGATGATCATGATCGGATATCTTTTCTCAGCATCGAGTTTTCGCTGTAGCGCGGAAATTTCATATGCGACCCGCATGGGTTTTTGAATTCTCAAGATTGCTTCCGGATGGGCTTTTTCGATTTCATCAAGATAGGTTCTGAGGTTCTTTGGCATTATTAAATCCTCCTGATCAGTTCAATTTTGAATGCATATCGTTCGATACGGCAGGCTTTCATGTTTCTAGACAAAACGTCTTAGATTCAATTTCTCTCTCATATTGCTCAAGGCTGCAGCTGCAAAAACCACAACGCCCAGAAGGTTGAACAGCATCACAACCTTGCCAAGCCACAACAGAACTGCAGCTGCAAGAAACAAAAATCTTTCCAATAAGCTGATTTTCCTTTGGAAAACCCCCATGTATACGGTGCAAAAGCTGATGATGATTATTCCTACCTTCAAAAACTCCATCACGGTCCTGGGAAAGCTCCCCACAAGCAGAAGGGAAGGGTATGTAGCAAAGAGAAAAGGTATGATATAGATGGCCAGTCCCAAATAGCATGCCTTTAAACCCACGTGAGAGGCGTTGGCTTTTGCAATCCCGGCACCGGCGTAGGCCGCCAAGGCCACAGGAGGTGTAATCATGGATAGATTGGCAAAATAAAACCCAAAAAAATGGGCCGTGATGGGTTCGAGCCCGGCCTTTATCAACGCCGGAATTCCCAATACCGCGACGGTAATGTAGGCGGCACTGGTGGGCATTCCCATTCCGAGGATCAGGCAAATGAATGAGGTCAGAATGAGAATGATGATCATATTTCCTCCTGAAATACCCAAGATCATCCCGGTGAACTTTAGTCCGAGGGCAGAGAGGGTGATGACGCCGACGATAATCCCGGCTATGGCACAGGGAATGGCCACGTTAACACAGTTTTTTGCCCCGTCTTCAAGGGCCTGTAAAAAAACACCGAATTCTTTCCACTCTCTTTTCCAGACAAGCGGGACGGCGGATATGATGAAACAGGCCACGATAGCGGTCATGGCCGACATGCTGATGGAATGTCCTGTGGCCAAAAAGTAGATGATCACCACGATGGGGATGAACATATATCCCTTTGTGGTAATCAGTTTGAGCATTGAAGGTCTCTCGCTGGAGGTTGCATCCAGCTCGAGCCTTACTGCTTCGTAGTGCACAACGCTGTATACGGCAACATAATAGATCAGACCCGGTGCGATCGCCGCCAGGGCGATGCTCCAGTAGGAAATTCCTGTTAGTTCCGCCATGATAAACGCGGCCGCACCCATTATGGGGGGGATGATTTGACTGCCCGTGGAGGCTAGCGATTCGACGGCTCCGGCAGTCACGGGTGAATACCCGGCCCGGATCATCATGGGAATCGTAAAAGAACCGGAGGTGGAAACATTGGCCACAGCGCTTCCGCTGATGGTTCCAAGGAGGCTGCTGCTAATCACGGCCACCTTGGCGGGCCCTCCCTTGAGCCCGCCTGCAATGGCCATGGCAAATTCGTTGTAAAGTTCCCCCAGACGCCCATATTTCAGGAAGGCGCCAAAGAGAATAAAGAGAAAGACATAGGTCGTGGAGACCCGGAGCGGGATACCAAAGACGCCCTCCTGGGTTAAGACCATGAACTCCATGAAATTCGCGAAGTCGATGGAACGATGGGCAAGCTCGCCGGGCAAGAGGAATCCAAGAAAACTGTATCCAATAGCCACCGCGGCCAGCACGGACAGGCCGAGACCCATAACACGTCGACCGGCTTCCAAGATGAGGAGGATGATGGCTGAACCAAAGAAAAAGTCGGTCCACAGCACAGGGTCAACAAAGCGGTATCGTGTCACGATTCGCTCATAGCTCAGGAAAAAATAGAGGCCGCTTGCCAGAGACAACAAAACAGACGCATAATCGAAGACAAAGACGTACTTAAATTTCTTGAAACCCGGTCTGAGGAGATAGACCAGCATCAGCGCGCAGGTGATGTGAATGACTTCCAATTGGAGCAGGTCCAGGTCAAGGGTAATCGCGTTGTAGAGCTGAGCCAACGACCAGAAAACCGCAATCACCGCGACTGCCTTGCTTTTAAGATCAAACCTCATGGGTCACTCCCGTCCGTCACCGGTATATCACTCAACAGAAAAACATGAGGGCAGTTCGACTGGCATTTGTAAGGCCGTGACCTCACCCCCGCAGCGGGACCGCGCCCGTTTATGGGGGCGTCTGCATCGAACTGCCCGGAATTTGATTTACTTCATGTACCCCATTTCCTGATAATACTTCTTGGCACCCGGGTGCAACGGGACGGTGCTGTCCCACGCCTTCTTGGGATTAAAGACTCGGGCAGCCTTGTAGGTAGTTACCAGATCTTTTTTGTGGGTGGCTATGGCTTTGGTGATTTTGTAGGCAACGTCCTCGGGCAATTTGGCCGATGTGATAAGATTGGTCGAAAAACCCAGGACAGGAATATCTTTTTCTACCCCTCGAAAAGTCCCTTTGGGTATTGTCCCCTTGCTGAATCCGTATTTTTTGATAAATTCATTCCGGATACGTTCATCAATGGGGAGAAACCGGATCTTGACCATGGTGGCCAGCTGGGTCCAGCTGGGATGACCAGGGGTAGAGACGTGGGCAAATGCATTGGCCTGCCCGTCTTTCACCATGTCAAGGGCCGATGGAAAAGAGGTGTTGGTTACTTTTCCGCCCCAGGCCTTAAGATCCTTGTAGATATTAATCCCATAAGCCTCCATCACCTTGCTGGTATCCCACTCCCCGCTGCTCCCTTTTGGCAAAATGACCAACCGTAAAGGATATTTTTTCTTTTTGATCTCCCCGATGCTGGTGATTCCCGTATCCTGTCTCACCGAAAAGACATACCAGTAGGTATCAAAGCCGGCCGCCAGAAGCCGGAGGTCCTTGACAGGTTTCTTGTAGGGCGACTGCCCTTTCAGGGCCAACCTTGACTCCACGGGAAAGCCCAACGCGATATCCGCTTTGCCCTTCTGTAACAGGAGCGGGTTTCCAACGCCCCCGCTGTATGGGAGCACATCGACCGTGGAACCTTTTGGCAAGGCATTTTCCATAATCTTGGCCATGGCCTGGGCCATGATAAACCAGCCGCTCCCACTCTTAAACGTGGCCATGGATAAATGTACCGGTTTCTCGTCCGCTGCGTAAACCGGGCTCCAGACCATGAACAAAAAACCAACTGCCAAAACGGCAACAACCCCCTTCAGACAAATACCTTTCACTGTTTTCATAAATCTCCTCCTTTCATTCATTCAATTCAAAGTTAATGGTTTCATGGGCACAAAGGAAGTATCCTGAACTTCCAAACCCGTAAACGGCTACCTCCTTTTCTTATGGTCTTTGGCCCTCAACTCTCGATAGAGTGATTCCGGCGTCACAGGCAACTTCTTAATCCTGACCCCCACGGCATTGTAAATGGCATTGCAGATGGCTGCGGCCACGGGATCGATGGCAGGTTCGCCAACGCTTTTTGCACCATACGGTCCATTCGGGTCCTCCGCTTCGATAATCAGGGTCTTTATCGGGGGAACGTCTTCCATTGTCGGAACTTTGTAATCGGCAAGATGGGCATTCATGACCCGACCCTCCTTGACCACCACTTCCTCCATCAGCGCGTAGCCTACGCCCTGAGCCACCCCGCCTTCCATTTGTCCCTTAACCAACAGGGGGTTGACGGCCTTCCCCACATCGTTTGCCGCCACATAGTTGATGACGTCAACCTGGCCGGTCTCGGTGTCCACTTCCACCTCCGCCACGTGGGCGGCAAAGGGATAGGTAGGCGATGGATTCCCGTATTTCGTTTTCGGATCGGCCAGTTCCGTTTGAGGGACGTAATGACCCATGCCCACAAAGGGTTGTCCTGCCTGGGCATAGACCAGTTCGGGAATGAGGGATTTGAGGTGTTCCAGGACCGTGTCGGTCGCGCTGTCAAGCAGGCTCCCCTTCCTTATTATCAGGGTGCCGGGGGGTTTGCAAAGCCTTTTTCCTGCCGCCTCCAAGACCTTACGGCGAGCCTCCGAGGCGGCTAACCTCACCGCACTCCCTCCCATGACCGTGGCCCGGGAGGCCACGCTGCCAATCCCGAGAACGGATGTTTCGCTGTCAACAGGGGCGATTTCCACCCAATCCAGGGGCACGCCCAGTTCTTCGGCCGCACACTGTGCCGCCACCGTGGAATAGCCTTGCCCCATGTCCACTTCACCGGAGTACACGGTGATTCGCCCGTCCCCTCCGATCTTGACCATGGCTGAGGATCCGTCGAACTCCTTCATGCAGGCCCGGTTCCCGGACACGTGGTTGCAGCATGCCAGACCAATGCCCCTCCGTTTTGAACCGTCTTGCGAACCATATTGCTTACGTCTCATGTGCCAGTTGGATTCTTTTTGGGCTTTTTCAATGCATTCGGGAAGACCGCAGCTCCCGATCGTCCAACCGTAGAGGGTCACCTCTCCGTCCTGGAACGAATTCCTGATCCTCAGATCCCCGGGATCCATCCCGATATCCTCGGCAAGCATGTCAAGGAGGGCTTCCGCCGCGAACAGCATCTGGGGCTGCCCGAAACCGCGCATGGCCCCCTTTGGGACGTTATTCGTATAGACCAGATACCCTTTTGTCCGCGAATTCAGGATGCGGTACAGATTATCGAGACGATAGCAAGCAGCAGAAAGCACCCCAGGCCCCCAGTAAGTGAAGGCGCCGTTGTCTGCGATGAGTTCCATCTCTTTCCCGGTGATGGCCCCGTCCTTCTTGACCCCCATTTTCAGCCGGATTTGCATGGGCAGTCTCAGGGGAACCGAGTGGAATTCCTCCCCATAGTCGTTGACCAGACGGACCGGTTTTTCCGACTGCTTGCTGAGACAGGCAGCAATGATGTGAAGCGTGTGCTCGAACTTGCCGCCGAAGGCGCCGCCCATGGGCGATTGGATAAGTCGGAGTTTCCCACGTTCGATGCCCAATGCCCGGCTATAGAGCAACCAGGCCGGATAGGGGGTTTGCGTTGCAGCCCAGAGGGTATACCTGCAGCTCACGGGATCATAGCTCGCAATGGCCCCGTTCGGCTCCAGATAGGCATGAAACTGAGAGGAGGGATAAAAGGTGGCCTCTCTCACAGACTCGCTCTCCTTGAATGCCTTATCCACATCGCCTTTCTCTACGGCAAATGTCGTCACGATATTTTTCTCCGAGCCTTCATGAATGAGAGGCGCGTCCGGAGCCATAGCCGCCGTGAAATCAAATACGGCCGGGAGCACCTCATAGTCCACTTCCACCAGTTCCGAGGCCAGTTGAGCCGTTTCAGGATCGATTGCCGCCACGGCGGCCACCGGTTGACCCAGGTGCTTGACCGTCTTCCTGGGCAGGATCTCCCAGTCAGGGACAAAAGGACCAAAAGGGATGTGGGGCGTATCTTCCGGCGTCAGGACCGTTTTCACCCCGGGGAGCTTTAGGGCCTTTGTAATATCGATTTTCACGACCCTTGCATGGGGGTGGGGGCTTCGAATAATTCGTCCCCAGAGCATATCCTCAAGACGAATGTCCGATAGGAACGTGCGCTGCCCCGTCACTTTTGACAATGCATCCACTTGGGGATAGGGTCGGGTGACAACCTGGTATTGGGCCGTTTTCGGTTCCGTGCTCACTGCAGGCGCGCAGGGAATCTCCAACTTGTCCATGACCTTCACGTCCTTCATTTTTACCTATTCCCTCCCCGCAGCGGTTTGAACGGCCCGGACGATGGCGCCGTACCCCGTGCAGCGGCATAAATTACCGGAGAGCGCCCGCCTGATTTCTTCTTCAGTGGGGTTGGGTTTCTCCTTCAGGAAGGCCCGCGCAGTCAGGATCATCCCCGGTGTGCAGAACCCGCATTGTGCGGCACCCTCGGAGATAAAGCCCTCCTGCAAGGGGTCCAGCTTTTCTCCATCGGACAAGCCCTCAATGGTGGTGATCTCGCAGCCATCGGCCTCTGCAGCCAGCATCAGGCAGGACGGCACCGGTTTCCCATTCAACAAAACCGTGCACGCGCCGCATTCGCCTTCACCGCAGGCCACCTTGGTGCCGGTCAACTTCAAGTCCTCTCGGAGAAGATCCACCAAGAGCCTCTCCACCGGCACGCTCAGCTCGGTGGTGCGTCCATTTACCTTGATGCGGATCTGTTTTTTCATGGGAGTACCTCAAGTCCTCAATTCTTCGATCCGGGCACAAAAGGCGTCGTTGCCTTCCGCAGGTGAAACCCCATGAGGGCAAACAACGTGGGATTTTCCAGACTGCAGGCGTTCACGGTTACTCCAAACTGAACAGGTGGGACTTGTGATTGAGGAGTGTGCCCGCTATACATTTTCAAAAAGTATTTTGGACGCGTTCCCGTAAAATATAGCTTCAATCGCGCGATCATTGAGGGGTAAGGACTTTATGGCGTCGATATTTTTTTTGATATCTGTTGGTATGGTGGGCCAGTCAGAACCAAATATGACTTTGTCTGCGTTTTTTTCAAGCCCTGGAAAATAGTTGAGAAGATTATGGGGTGGAAGACCGGTGATATCCATATAAACGTTTTTGTGTAAACGCGACAGGAAGAAACACGCATCGTACCAGAAACCTCTTCCACTGTGGGCCATGATAATCTTTAGGTGAGGAAAGTCCACGGCCACATCGTCCAGGTAAACCGGATCACAATACTTTAACCTTGTGCCTTTGAAGATGGATGAACCGATATGGAATATGACGGGAATATTCAGTTCCTGGGCCTTGGCATAGATGGGATAGAGGCGCACCTCGTTTGGATAAAAGAACTGATAGGAGGGATGGAGCTTGAGTCCCATTATCCCTCCCTCTTTAACATAAGTTTCAAGTTCTTGCGCCGGCTCAGGATGAACATTCGGGTTCAGGGAGGCAAATGGAATAAGCATTTTCCGGTCGCGGCAATACGCGATGACGTCCTCCGTGAGCACATGACCGCTTGTGGCTGGAGCACATTCCGGCAGCACCACGGCATACTTCACACCCTGGGATGCCAAATAATCTGTCAGTGCCTCCGGATGAGCAGCAAAATCTTCCAACTTGGCATAATACTCGGGGTTGATTTCTCTCAGATAGTTAAGCCATGTGGGGTTCAACGACTCTCTCTTTATAAAATGAACATGAAAATCAATAACCGCCATCTTCGCCGACCTCGTCGAAAGATAATTTCGAGATTGGTGCACTTTAATGGAAAGAAACCGCTGTTTCAAGGGAAAACCTCTCCGAGCTGGAGGCCCTACAAGCCGGAAGCCCAAATATCAGCCACGCTACGACGACTGGTTTAGAGAGCGCCGGAAAGAAACGGCTGAACCCCACGGTGCCCGAGATTATTGAGAACATACAGTGGTTTCAAGAAACAGCCGAGCCCCGCTCCAAAACTCCCCGCTTTCTCTAGAACTTATTGAGAAGTTACCCAATATGTGGTTAACTATTCAAACAGGCGGACAAGCGCTGAATATCAGGGTAGGCTGGTCGCGGTCATTACCGAGCTGAAACCAAAAAATGCCTATGGAAAGGGGTGAAGAAACCATGACAAAGAGGGTAGCAATCACAAAGGCGGACGAGGGGAAGATCGAAGCTGCAGTGCGGGAGGCAATAACCCTGGCCGGAGGGCTGGAGGAGGTCATTGACGGGGGCTCAAGGGTACTTGTCAAACCTAATCTGTGTATGCCGAAGCCGTCAGGTAGCGGTGTCCTGACGGATGCCCGGGTTACCGAGGCCGTAACAAAGATGATCCTGGATCTGGGTCCAAAGTCAGTAATCATAGGAGATGGCGCCATCGCAGGATATGATTTTTCAGGTTTCAGCACCAGGGAGACATTTGAGGCATCGGGAATGGTGGAGGTGGCCGAAAGGCTGGGGGTGGAACTCCGCAATCTAAACACGGATGCGGTTGCCGAAGTCACCATTAGCGATCCTCACGTCATGGAAAAGGTGCGGGTAGCAAAGACGGCCGTTGAGAGCGACGTAATCGTCAGCGTGCCCGTCCTCAAAAGCCATATCAGGACCCATGTCACCCTGAGCCTCAAAAACATGAAAGGAGTCATGCCCGGGGCGGAAAAAAGAAAGAGCCACCGGCTTGGTCTGGACCTGGCCATTGTGGACCTGATATCAGCGGTGAGGCCTCACTATGCGGTCATCGATGCCACCGTTGGAATGGAAGGGCTCTGGCAATATCCGCAAGACAAACGGGAAGTGGGGCTGATAATAGCAGGGCGCGACCCCCTTGCCGTGGACATAGTTGGAACCTCTGTGATGGGGATCGACCCCAATCAGGTGATGCACCTGGAGTACATTGCAAGACAAACAGGCACGGTAGTCGATCTCGATCGGATTGAGATCGTGGGTGAGTCCCTGGAAGACCACAGGCACCGATTTATGACAGGCTTTGAGGCCTTTGAAAAGAACTTCCCGGAGGTCACCATAGTCCAGGGCGAGTCTGCGTGCAGCGGCTGCACCAATGAGCTGGTGAGTGCCATCATGTATCTGAAACAAGCGGGCTACGATGAAGCCTTGAAGGGTCTAGGAGCCATTATCGGGAATCCGGACAATCCTGAAACCTTTGAGAAGACCGCTGTCTTTGGCAAATGTGCGAAGGATCTGAAAGACCTTGGCCAATATGCAGGGGGCTGCCCCCCCAAAGAGGAAGATATGATACGTGCACTCTGTGACTTATGCGCTGCTGACTTTGAACGGGTTGTTGCCACCCGGGATGAGGCTCGTCGCAAGCTGTGGGAGTCATCAAAGGACCTTCTGGCGCAGTAGGGGAGGCAGAGCCATGTGATAGAGGAGGAACAGATTTGGAAGTAAAAGAGGCAATCCGGACAAGACGCAGCATACGCAGATACAAAAACAGACCCGTCCCGAGGGAGATCCTGGTGGAACTTCTTGAGGCGGCCAACCTTGCCCCTACTGCCACAAACAGGCAGCCTTGGGAATTTGTGGTGGTGCATCGTTCCCATTTGGATCGACTCGACAGGACACTCCGCAAGGCCTTTGCTGAGCGGGTCGCCAGTGTGAGCGAGGAGGTTGTACGTCAGGCAATTCAGGACCTCCCGATCCCCGTGGACGAAAGCGGAGACAAGCTCGAGGGACTTGGTCGCTTTTATCGCACACTGGGCGGAGCTCCTGTTGCCATCGTCGTATGTGTCCCCAAGGAAGAGGATCCGTGGGTATGGAAAAACAACATCAGCGATGGGTCTGCTGCAATTGAAAACATCCTTCTGGCGGCATGGGACAAAGGACTGGGGACCTGCTGGCTGACCGGTCCTTTAAAAACCCGCGCCCATGCCATAGCTTCATTCCTGGATATAGGTGAGGATCGTGAAATAGTCGGTATTGTTTCACTGGGATATCCGGACCACCAGCCGCCCACCCCGCCAAAACATGACATCAGGGAAAAAACCAGGTGGCTGGGATTTGACTAGAGGTTTGGGAATCAGGAGTCGGGGAATGGATTTTAAGTTCAACAGGGAGCAGGAGGCATTCCGTCAGAAAGTTCGTGAATTCGTGACCGGGGAACTGGAAGCAGGGGTCTTTTCCATCACGAGCAAGGCGCTTGTTGGGGAGCGGTCCCTTTTGTTCTCCCGAAAAATGGCGGAAAAAGGCTGGATTGGTCTAACCTGGCCCGGTGAATACGGCGGACAGGGCCGCGGTTATGTGGACAAGATGATTTTATACGAAGAGCTTTTCAGGGTCCAGGCACCGGTGGGGTATCATTTTCTGGCTGAACGCCAGGTCGGCCCTGCCTTGATGGAGTTCGGATCAGATTGGCAAAAAGAATTCTTTTTGCCAAAAATCGTTCGGGCAGATGAAGGTGTCATGTTCTGCCTTCTCTTTAGCGAACCCAATGCGGGCTCTGATCTGGTGGCCGTATCCACATCTGCCAGGAGGGACGGTGATTATTACATCATCAACGGTCAGAAAGTCTGGACATCAGAGGCCCATCAGGCTGACCACGGCTGGGTGCTTGCAAAAACCAGTTCGGATAAATCAGTGCCTCCCCACCAAACGTGCAGTGAGTTTATTGTTGATATGAAATCTCCGGGTATCACGGTCAGGCCAATCATCAATATGGTGGGTGAACACTCTTTTAATGAGGTGTTTTTTGACGATGTAAAAATACACAAGAGATATCTGGTGGGCCGGGAAAACGCCGGGTTTAAGCAGATCATGGCACAGGTTGACTACGAGAGATCCGGGATCGAAAGAATAATGCAGAACTTTCCTGTCTACGAACAGCTCCTCGGTTACGTGAAAAAGATGGATATGGGAAATAGAGGAGAAGCCTTTAACACCTGGGTCAGGGATGAAATGGCACAGTTGGAAATCGAACAAAACGTGGGCAGGCTTCTTTGCTACCGTACTGCCTGGTTAATTGACCAGGGTAAAAAACCGACAGCCGAGGCGGCCCTCTGTAAGGCTTTCTGCACGGGGTATGAACAACGCCTCAACGATATTGCCACAAGAATCATCGGCCCTGCCGCTCTTATTAGACAGGGGACCCAATGGAGCCCGCTGGAGGTGGATCTGGCAAGCTGCTATCTTTGGGGACCCAGTTATACGTTGCAGGGGGGAACGGTGGAGATTCTAAAAAATATCATTGCCTACAGAGGATTAGGGTTGCCACGATCATAGGGGACAGAAAATGGAATTTGGTTTTTCTTCAGATCAGGAGATGCTCCGGGATTCATTTGCAAAGTTTCTGGCCAATGAATGTTCGTTTTCCCGTATCAAAGAATGGCTAAAGGAGGAAAAGGGGTTTTCAATAGACCTTTGGAAAAAAATGGGTCAACTGGGCTGGTTGGGGCTGATCCACGATGAAAAATACGGCGGAAGCGGGCTGACGCTTTTGGACCTCTTTATTGTGTTTGAAGAAATGGGGGCAGCGCTTTTGCCAAGTCCCTTTTTTGCCAGTGCCGTGTTATCCGGTATGCTTATAAACGAGGCTGGGGATAAAGAACTCAAAGAGGAATATCTGCCCCCTCTCCTTCAGGGCCATAAGATCCTGACGATGGCACTCCTGAACGAGCACGGGGGTTACGATTGGAATGATCCCTCCCTTGAAGCCCTGGAAGGACGGGAGGGGACATACAAGATCCATGGGGTCAGACTCCTGGTTCCATATGCCCATGTGGCTGATGAGATCCTGTTTTGCGCAAATGTTAAGGGCTCACCCCCAGGGGGGGCTACCATCTTCAAAATGGCAACAGGCGGCGAAAGCGTTTCTTTAACACCACTTGATACCTTAACAGGCGAAAAGAGTTTCGCCGTTTCATTTGAAAGTGCCGTGGCAAGAGACGAGAACATCGTCGGCGAGCCCGGAAAAGGAGATACCTATCTCAGAAAGATCTTTCCCCGGGCCACTGTCTTGAAATGCGGTGAGATGCTGGGTGGATTGAGGCGGATGGTTGACATGACCATTGACTATGTCAAAGAACGTCAGCAGTTTGGCCGGCCCATTGGCAGCCTGCAGATCATACAGCATTATTGCGCTGATATGGCTACATGTTTGGAGACGAGCCGGCTGATTGCATATCAGGCCGCGTCGCTTTGCAGCGGCGGCGATTCCTGTGACAAAGAAATCGCCATGGCCAAGGCCTGGTGCAATGACGCTTATAAGAAAAGCACATGGATCGCCCATCAAATCCATGGAGGGATTGGATTTACAGAGGAGTATGATTTACACCTGTTCTACAAACATGCCAAAGAGGCGGAATTAACCTTTGGCGACTCCCGATTTCATCGGTCATTGGTGGCGGATGAAATGGGCCTTTAGGGCTTGCGAAAAACTAACTTCGCAGAATTGGCGCCCGGATTTGGGTCAGATTCGGAGTCTCGAACGCTCGCTTACCTGACTGAGCCGATTGTGGGGCAACCAAAGAAGGCCTGAA
>JABMQV010000562.1 GCA_013203065.1 Desulfobacteraceae bacterium
CTCTGTCAGCGGTTCTATGGTACCGATCTCATTATTTGCATGCATGATGGACACGAGAATTGTCTCCGCCCTGATGGCCTCCTTTAAGCGTCCAGGCTCCACCAGACCGTATTCATCCACGGGCAGAAAGCTCACCTCAAACCCCATACGCTCAAAAAATCTCGCTGAATTTAGCACGGAATGGTGTTCAATAGAGGAGATAATAATATGGTTGCCCTTTTTCTGTCTGGCAAAGGCCACCCCTTTAATGGCCAGGTTATTTGCCTCAGCTCCGGATGAGGTGAAAATTATCCCCTCCGGTTTTGCACCAATCAGTTCGGCGACCTTTTCCCGCTGTTCTTCAACAACCTGATTTACCCTGGAACCCATCTCATAGACGGTGGATGGATTCCCAAACTCCCTGTCAAAATAGGGTAGCATTGCAGCCAGCACCTCTCTTTTTACCGGCGTTGCTGCCGCATGATCCATGTAAACCCCATTCATTTGATACCTCTCTATTTCACCTTCCGAATATAAAGTTTATAACACTCATCATCTTCCTCTACCCCAAGAAATTCCTGTCCGCACTTCTCACACCACTCCGGAATATCCTGAAGAGCACCGTCATAATCGGTCAAGACCTCCAGGACCTGCCCCTTTTTCAAACAACGCAACTTCTCCCCAGGTTCCATGAGATGTATGGGGCACATACGGCAAACCAGGTCCAGGGTTTCATCCGCCTGCTGCCCTTTCACAAACTTCATCCTATCCTCCTTTCCAGTCAACTGGCATTAAGGTTATATAATGATTTATTCTATATTATTTTAGTAGAGTATAATCCTACCCTGAGCAAATGTCAACGGGAAAACTTGATCCCCATACAAAAAATAAAGCTCGGCTGCATGAATTCTCCTTTGAAAATTACTATTGCTTTTTTTTTCATATTAGCGGACAAGAGGACAGTTTCAACATTCTCTTTAGAGAACCTGTAACTTCTCAGTGGGTCCGGGTGTTTCTTGAAAGCGCTCTCTCAAAGTAAATTCACCTCTCACTTCCGCAGCGTGGATGCAAAAGGTGGCCAGGAGATGAACCTCTGAACTCTGAACCTGTGAACGCTTGCGGTTATTGTTAATCGCTTGAAAGGGGAACCTATGGAAAAAAGGCGTGTGGGCATCGTACTGTTTGAAGATGTTGAAATTCTGGATTTCTGCGGTCCTTTTGAAGTCTTCAGTGCCACCCGGCTCAACGAGGAAAAAAGGCTTGAGAAATCATCCCCCTTCGAGGTTCTCCTGGTTGCAGAAAAAACGACCCCGGTTACTACGACAGGGGGAATGAAGGTTATTCCACACTGGGCCTTTGAGAGCTGCCCAAAACTGGATATTCTTGTTGTTCCAGGGGGTTGGGGGACTCGTAAGGAGCTTCATAACCCAGTGATGCTCGATTGGTTGCGCGACCGTTCATCTGAGGTGGAGATGCTGACGTCAGTATGCACAGGCTCGATGCTTCTTGGTTATGCCGGTCTGCTCAATGGGCTTCATGCAACAACACACTGGCGTTCCCTCGATTGGATGAAAGATTCCTTTCCGACTGTCACGGTCGAGTATGATAAGCACGTCGTTGAAGATGGACAGGTTCTTACATCAGCGGGGATTTCTGCCGGTATCGATATGGCGCTAAAGGTCGTGTCGCGTTACTGCGGTGGTGCTGTCGCACGTGCAACTGCAAAGCACATGGAATATTCATACCCCGAAGACAATTCACGGCGAATTTAGGGACCTCGCCTTTCCTTTATTGCCAGGAACAGTCAGATAATGGCATTTGTCTTTTGAATCAGTTTCTGGTCTGATGGGAGTAGGGGGAATGGAAACGGGGAACAAAACTGCAAAGGAGACCGCTGTAAAATGAGAAAAATCCTATTGTGGCTAATTTGTCTGCTCCTTTTTGCTTGTGCCACTGACAAACACACAGGAGTGGCGCCTCGTGAAATCACGTTTGAAACTGGTGTAAGCCGGAAGGCTGCAATGAATGCCATAACGGATGTAATTATGGATGATGGTTTTACCATCGACCGGGTGAATGAAAAGGACGGGACGATTACCTGCAAACCACGCGTAATGCTCTATGGGGTATTGCGGGCAAAAACCGACAAGCACCCACCTGTTTTGCAGCGAAAATCGGACACATACAACAATGAAGTTCAGTTCTCTGCCAAGGTTAGCAGGGAGGGCATTGTAACATTAAAGACCCTTGTCAGCGTTCCTGGATTTGGCAAGCCTTTTGATCGTGATAGGAGTGAAAAACTGGCCGGATATTATGAAAAAAGAATAATGCAGAGAATAAAACAGAAGATAAGGCGGAAAAAGATAAAGATCCTATGAAACCACACACAGGCTGCTTTTTTTGTTATCTCTTCCTCGAGCCGAGCCAGACCCCGTTTTCCGGCGAAATTTCCGTACGGCGGTAAACCAATTCCCGCCCAGGTTTTTTGCAAAATATTAATCAAACTTATGATGCCTTACGAAAACCTCTTCATAGAAGGGAGCAAAACATGGCAGGACCACTTGAAGGCGTAAAAATCCTTGAAGTAGCGGAATATTTGGCATTGCCTTCGGCAGTATGCATTCTCAGCGATTGGGGCGCTGAAGTGATCAAGGTTGAAAAACCACAGGGGGACGGGCTCCGATTCCTGGAGTCCATTGAAGGAATAGCCGTTAAGGATGTCAATGTCTGGTGGGAACAAACCAATAGGAATAAAAGAGGTATTGCAGTCGATCTGTGGCACACTGAAGGGCGGGAGATTATCTACGAGCTTACAAAAAGGTCGGACGTTTTCGTGAGCAATTTCACACCTCCGGTAATTGAAAGATTCAAAATCGATTATGAAACCTTAAGAGCATTGAACCCGGAGATCATCTATGCACACCTGACGGGCTTTGGGAAAAAAGGACCGGACAGGGACAAGCCAGGTTTTGACTATGCTGCGTTTTGGGCAAGAAGCGGCATCATGTCCAGACTGGGACCGCCTGGCACCCAACCCCCGACACAGCGTCCGGCGCTTGGTGACAATTTAACATCCGGATTTTTGGCCGGGGCAATTTCAGCGGCCCTGTTTTCACGAGAGAAGACCGGAAAGGGGCAGGCCATAGACCTCTCCTTGTATCACTATGGGGTGTGGGGTCTGAGTATGGACATGGTTATGCCCTTGATTGAAGGCGAGGAGTTGCCCCGGACGGATCCTAAAGCGGCAAAGAATCCCCTGTGGAACGTATATCGGACGAATGACGGCGAGTGGGTACAATTCGTCTGTTTGGAGTCTGATCGTTACTGGCCCCAGTTCTGTAAGGGCTTGGGATTGGACCATCTGGAAAAAAACCCAAAGTTTGAGTCCCACGAAATGCGTGAACGCAATAACAGGGAACTTATCTCTATCATAGAGCCCGCCATTTCAGCGAAAGCATATGCCGAGATAGAAAACGGATTCGAAAAGGCCGGAGAAGTGATTTATCAGAAGGTTCAAACGCCCCTACAGGTTGTAAACGATCCTCAGGCACTCGCCAATGATTTTTTTACTGAAGTGGCCCACCCAAGCGGCCGGAAGATCAGGCTTATCGCCAGTCCGGCCAAATTCAGTAGAACTCCGGCTTCAATACGGACGACGGCCCCGGAACTTGGGCAGCATACAGAAGAAGTCCTTCTCGAGATAGGATATTCGTGGAAGGATCTGGGCGACTTGAAAGAAAAGGGGATTATCCTTTATTGAACGGATCCATCAATGGAAGTAGAGGCCCCCGTTCAAGAGAATCGTCTGTCCCGTCATATATGCGTTGCCACACGCGAACAATACGGCCTGGGCTATCTCGTCCGGCTGTCCCATCCTGCCCATGGGAATGCGTTTAGCAAGGTCTTTTCGGCCCCGGATCATATCGGTCTCAATGATAGACGGGGCCACCGCGTTGACGGTTATTCCTTCCTGGACGATGCGCGCTGCATAGCCCCGGGTGAGGCCTTCCATACCAGCCTTAGAGGCATTGTAATGGGGGCCGATGATACCACCGGTGTGAGCCGCTCCGGACGTAATATTGACGATCCTCCCCCAACGGCGCTCACGCATGCCGGGAACCACTCTCTGGATCATCAAAAAGGCGGACTTGAGATTCACTGAAATGGTCTCATCCCAATCCTCCTCAGTGATATCTTCCAGGCTCTTGGGGTTTGCCACGCCCGCGTTGTTGACGAGGATATCGATGCCGCCGAGTTCTCTTTCAACCGTTCTGACCATGCGGTTCACCTCAGCGCTCGAGGACACGTCAGCCTGGACCGTGATTGCCCTTCGCCCGCTCTTCAGGGCCTGCTCTTCTGTTGAACGGGCTTCCCTCTCCATTCGTCGATAGTTTATTGCTACATCCGAACCGGCTTTTGCCAGCGCCACTGCCACTGCCCGGCCAATTCCCCTGCTTGCTCCTGTGACAAGGGCGATCCGCCCAGTCAAATCAGCCATGATAAGTACTCCCGTTCAAAATTGCCAAACGAATCACGTCTCCTCTTGGCTCATATCAAGAATCACAAAAAAGTTACTCCCAGCCTGGCCAGGGACGACTATGATCTGATTACCTGTTTTCTCCATCGTACCACAGGCGAACTGTTTCGTAAATGGAAGTATATTTTCCAAGAAATAGCGAGGAGGTTTTGGGGTGGGAACGGTGAAGTTC
>JABMQV010000563.1 GCA_013203065.1 Desulfobacteraceae bacterium
CAACGCTCTTCATGGGGGTGACACCCGCCAGGATATAACATTTCTCGTGAAGGCCCATGTCTACGGCCATCTTCATAAATTTCCTGAATTTATCCATGTTGTAGATGCATTGGGTCTGAATGAAGTCGGCGCCCGCCTGGATCTTTTTGGCCAACCGATGTACGCGGAACTCAAAGGGATCCGCAAACGGGTTAGAGGCTGCTCCGATGAACAGTTTGGGCGCCACATCGGTTTCTTCGTCATTTAGAAACTTACCCTCGTCGCGCATCTTTTTGACCAATGAAATCAGCTGCATTGAATCTATATCATAAACGTTTTTGGCCTCGGGATGATTCCCGAAACGTTGATGATCACCGGAAAGGCAGAGCATATTCCTGATACCCATGGCATAGACGCCAAGGATATCACTCTGGATTGCAAGGCGATTTCTGTCACGGCAGACCATCTGAAAATTGGGCTCAATACCCTCCTGCAACAGTATGGTGGATGCGGCCCAACTGGACATCCTGACCACGGCCGTCTGGTTGTCGGTCACATTTACGGCGTCAACCATTCCTTTTAGGTGAGCAACCTTCTCTTTGAGATGTTCAACATTTGCCCCCTTAGGGGGACCGCACTCGCCGGTAAAGGCAAAATGACCGGCCCTCAGGACCTTTTCGAGGTTGCTTCCGGATTTCAGATCAGTCATTGTACCAGCTCCTCCCTGACGCTCTTTCTGGGTCCGCCATCCCTGGCAGTGGTCCAGACCTTTGGGGGCCTGAAGATCATGAGTTCATCGAGGCGACCTTCTTCCATCTTCTTTTTGACAATCAAATCCCAGATGCAGGTCACATCTTTGGAAATCTCGCATTTTCCGTCGGCAGAACCACCGCAGGGTCCGTTTAAAAGACTCTTGGAGCATCGTGCAATGGGGCACAACCCACCAAAATGATGGATGCCGCAGGCACCACAGCCTGCGCATCTCTCTTCCCAGATACCGTGTTGAACCGCACCACCAAGAAAGGTGGTATTAACCGCCGGAAAGAAGCGTTTCCCGGGATATCTTTCTGATAAGAACTGAGGCCCCACGCCGCAGGCCATGGATATTATCGCATCATAATCTTCCACAATATCCTTGATCTGGTCCACGTATTCGGGGTCGCATTGTCTTTCCAATGCCTTTTCTTCCACTTCCAGAGGACGGCCTTCCTTTGCCCGGGCGATCTTCAAAGTGGAGGCCAGAATGCCCACCTCTTTATTCCCCCCTACGTTACACACCGTGACGCATCCTTTGCATCCAAGGATGAGGACCTTTTTGGAGTCCCCAACCATTTCCAAAATCTCTTTCAGGGGTTTTCGATCAGCAACTATCATTTCTCACCTCTTTATGCGGCTTTTTGGATCTTGACTGGGCTGGGGCCCAATTCCTTTATCCTTTCTACCATCTCTTTCGCGATCTCGGCGAATCGCGGCCCTTCACCCGAAGAAAGGTTGAACATCTCGACGCGCTCGGGTTCAACACCTATCTCTTCAAGAACGTTCTTGACATATTGGACCTTTTTCTTTGCCTTGACGTTGCCAGTCAGAAAATGGCATTCCCCTTCAAGACAACCTGCCACATACACCCCGTCGGCACCGTCCTCGATGGCCCTCAAAAGATGCAAGATGTCCACTCTTCCGGAACAAGGGAGTTGTATAATCTTTACATTGCTCGGATAAGAAAGTCTCATGGAACCTGCCAGGTCCGCTGCCGAGTAAGCTCAGTACTGACAACAGAAGGCAAGGATTCGGGGTTCAAAATTATCTGACATATCTCCTCCTAACTAGCCCCCGTAAAACAGGGCGTCCTCTTTTGCAATAATCTGCTCATCGGTAAAGTGTTGAAGGCTGATGGCCTTGCCCGGGCATTCGGCCACGCAGGCACCGCAGCCCCGGCATTCGGCCGGATCAATTACAGCATGCCCCTCTTCTGATATATAGGGGGCATCATAAGGGCATGTCCTGACACAGGTGAGGCACACAGCGCAGTTTTCGGGGGCCACTCTGGCCACAATCCCACCAACCAGGATGCTCTCCTTTGACAGGATGGTCATGCTCCGGGCCACGGCCGCCTTTGCCTGAGCAATACTCTCATCTAACGGTTTTGGGTAATGTGCGAGTCCTGCCATAAAGAGGCCATCCGAGGTAAAATCCACGGGCCTCAACTTCATATGCGCTTCAATGAGGAAGCCCTCATCATTCACCGGAACCTTAAATAATTCGAATAAGTCCTTATTTGCGTTGGGAAGAATGGCCGTTGCAAGGATTAAGAGATCAGGCAGAATCTGGATCGGACGTCCCAGGACATGGTCTACAACCGTTAGGGAGATCTCCTTTTGATCATTGATGCTGACCTCGGGTAGATCTTCCAGATCGTACCGGATAAATG
>JABMQV010000564.1 GCA_013203065.1 Desulfobacteraceae bacterium
GCCCCAAAATCAGGGCAATATCCTCAATTGCCTCTAGTTTCTGATCCTGTTCTATCGGCACAAAATCTTGCAGTACGACGGTTCTGTCAACCAGGTCCAAGTCGTTAAGACGGTCAGCATAGCCCCTGGCAGACCCTGCGTCAGGGACCATCACCGCAAGGCTCCAGGGGGATGTTTTGGTGTTGGTAAGGAGTTCACGAAACGTGATAACCGACTCGGTTTCAGGGTCTTGGAGGTGAAGGATATTGGGATCAAAAGAGACGTACGAGAGAAGGAATAATGCCAACAAACCCAGAGCGAGAGAACCCATACGGATGGCTCTGGTATGACGAAGGGGGAAGGTGAGAGCCATATCTACAAATGGTTCAAAGGTCTTTCTTCGCTTGATTGCTTGAGGAGAAACCGGCATGAGGGTAAGGAGGGCCGGCAATAGGGTGAGGTTGCCTATGAGACTGATGAACATGCCTGTTCCGGAAATCACCCCCAGTTCGGCAACACCGGCGAATACTGTGGGAATAAAGGCATAAAAACCGATGGCGGTGGTAATGGCACACAATACCAGGGAACTGCCGATGTCCCGGGCGGTTTGTTGAAGGGCCATTTCATTGGAGTGGCCCTGATAAATCAACTCCTTGTATCGCAGGCAGAAATGGATGGAAAAATCCACAGCCAGCCCGATGTACAACACGGCGAACGCCACGGAGATGAGATTGAGATGTCCCACCGCGGCCGTGGCAAACCCCGCTGTCCAGATAAGGCCCATCAGCAAGGTGCCTAGGGTGGCCAGGACCAGCTTTGGGGAACCCAAACCGGCGAATAACACAAATCCAACCAAGACCAGTGCCAGGAAACCTGCAATCTCGACACCCCGCATGACGCTCTGCAGTTCCTCATGTTCCATTGTAATGTCGCCGGTAAGCCGGACATGCACACCGTGATCTTTGTCGAGCTTCAGTTCTCCTGACAGTCGGCGAACGGTTTTAACGGCCGTCTCGCCAGGCAGCAAAACGCTGTAATCGAGCCTGGGTTGAGCCATGATAAAGACTCTGAACTCTTTGGGGGATGATTCCTTTTCCCGCATCAGTTCCAACCACGAAAGCCGGTAGTGCTTCTTTTCGAGGGCGGCCCTGATCGCCGAATTCAGGCGATCAAGGAGGGGGGCCAGATCCACATCCTGCCCGTTATTGATCGCCTCAAGACCGCTCTTGACCATGGAAAATAGTCCCCTGAGACTCTGATCTCTTGTCAATTTGGCCAAAAAGGGCTGAGCCTTTGCCAGATTATCGGCAAGGTCCTCCAATTCCGAAGGGGTGAGGTAGAGGAGACCATTTTGTTTGAAAAACTCCTCACCACCCGGAAAATAGACCCTCTTGAAGATCTCCTTTTCCTGCTTTAGACGACGGGCAAGGCTGAGACCAGCCTGATTGGCAAGTTCCGGGGTGTCGGCGTCGATCACAATGAGCACTACCTTGTGGTACTGGGGAAAGGCCTTCTTGTAGTCTTCATATACTCTGCGAAAGTGGAGATCCTCGGACAGCATATCTTCGGTATCAGTGCTGATGCCCAGGTTCTTGACCGTGTAGTAAAGGAGCCCGCCTGTAGCCGCTATCCCCAAAATCACTGTCAATAGGGCTAACCGTTGGACCTTATCTACCCACCAGGCCAGTATTTGGCCCAATTTCCCTTTGGCTTGGTTAATCATTTTCCCACGTGCTCCGGGGTCGTTTAAACAGACTCGATTTGGCGTTCGTTGTATGAGGAGATGGTTGGGGAGGAGGGGTGTGAATAAAACGAGGCAAAGTATCCGGTCCGGGGCTCCAAGAAACGAAGGCCATGTGCGAAGGAAAATTCAAGGTTCTTCTCAAGGAGAACTCTCTTTGCCTGAGTAACTGGAGATCTTTTCGTCCAGCTTGTTAATTAAGGCCTCAAAACCGTTTCTTTTCAGAAAAGTGGTGTAATCAGATCTCTTTAGCGAGAGGTCGCTGATGCCGTTGGCAGTGACATTGATTACCCTCCATCTATGTTTGTGCCTCTTGAGGGTGTAGTCCAGTTCTATCTTTTCACCATCAGGTTTGATCAGGAGGGTATTTACTATTATGCGACCGCGGCGCGATTCTTTTTCAGAGACCAATCTGAATTGTTCACCCGAATAACCATCAAAGCGGTGGGCATAGGTGGCGATACTCAATCTCTCAAAGGTCTCCAAGAACTTGACCTTTTGCTCGTCGTTGAATGTACGCCAGTACCTTCCCACTACGATCCGGGCTATGAAAGGGAGGTCAAAGGTCTCCTTTATGACGGGAGAGAGCTGTTCGTATCGGCCCTGGTATCCGATTTTTTTGGCCTCCTTCATGACCCCCAGAAGCGAGGCGTGCAGGTTCTCCACGACCTGTGTCGGAGGATCAGGTTCCGCGGAGAAGACCGTCATTGGGAAGACGGTTATTAAGGCTGTCAAAAATAGGAACCGAAAAAAGTTCATAAAAAGCCAATAACCCAAAAACTTTATCGGGTCAAGGCGTTGCATGATTTTGAAGGTGAGAGCAATTTTTTATTGCAAAAATATTCACATGCGCTATTATAATAGGGATTGAAAGGCAACGAAATGGGCGAGTTTAGTTAAGGGGCCAATAAATGACACCGATTCTTATCATCATACATGTTGCTGTTTGCGTGGCACTTATCCTTATTGTCCTATTGCAAAAAGGCAAAGGGGCAGGTATGGGTGCCGCCTTTGGGGGTTCCAGTCAAACTGTTTTTGGAAGTGCAGGTGCGACATCTTTCCTGCACAAAGTTACCACAATTGTGGCCATTGTATTCATGTTGACTTCGCTGGGCCTGTCGATGTTTTTGGGAAAAAAGGTCACCACCTCTATCATGGAGGATGTCTCCCAGCCGCAGATCCCGGCTGCGCAAACAAGTGAAGCTCCAACTCATACCGGGGATACACAGAAAAAGCCTTGATATCAGGAATAGAGTTGCCGAAGTGGTGGAATTTGGTAGACACGCTATCTTGAGGGGGTAGTGGGTTACAGCCCGTGCGGGTTCAAGTCCCGCCTTCGGCACCA
>JABMQV010000565.1 GCA_013203065.1 Desulfobacteraceae bacterium
GATGTTTGGGTTGATCACCTGGGTATCATCCTTTCCCATTTCAACAAATGAAACGGGATGAGAAGTCCGGGAAGCAGACATCCTTTATCAATCAAGCGCGAGGGTTGTTTAAGATGACCAAAAAAGAGAGCCAGGCTGGGACGTTCCATTCGGTTCATGGGTCTCTTTCCCTATGGGGTCAGTTGATCCTCTTGGCCCTGTTGCTCGCCGCTGTGATCATTGCCTCAGCCGGTCTCGGGTACATCAAAATACCCTTTATGGACGTTGTCCGGGTCGTTTTATCCAAAATATCCGGCCATGCCGCGCTGCTCGGCGACATGGACAAGCTGTTTCCCGTGGTGGTGGTGGACGTGCGTCTTCCCCGGATTCTCACGGCTGCAATCGTGGGTGCCGGACTGGCCATATCCGGGGTGGTGTTCCAGGGGATACTCCTGAACCCCCTGGCAGATCCCTACACGCTTGGGGTTTCCGCGGGGGCCGCCTTTGGGGCCTCGCTGTCAATTCTATTCAATATCAGTTTCATGGGGACATGGTCCGTCCCTCTTTTCGCCTTTCTCGGTGCACTGTTTACCCTGTTGTTTGTCATATATCTCTCGGCGTCAAGCGGCGGGCTTTCCTCAAACAATTTGATCCTTTCCGGAATCATTGTCGCGGCCATTTTATCTGCCGGCATCAGTTTCCTCAAATACGTTGCCGATGAACAGGTATCGGTTATTATTTTCTGGCTCATGGGAAGCTTCGGCTCCAAGACGTGGGCGGACGTTATCCTGGTCTTTATATGCGTTAGTTTTGGATTCGTCGTCTTTATCTATTTTTCAAGAGACTTGAATCTCCTGTCTCTCGGTAATCGGAGCGCCTCTTCCCTCGGTGTCGACACAAAAAGAATGCCCTTAATCCTTTTGGTCACCGCATCGCTGGTTTCAGCTGTCTGCGTTTCTGTATCCGGCATAATCGGTTTTGTAGGGCTGCTCATACCGCACATGATGCGATCATTCACCGGGCCGGACAATCGAAAATTGATCCCCGTCTCCCTGTTGACCGGGGCGATTTTGCTCCTCTTCGCAGACACGGTCACCCGCGCGATTCTCCCGCATGAAATCCCCATCGGCGTGATTACGGCACTGATTGGCGGCCCGTTTTTCTGCTATATATTCAGAAAGCGTCAGACGGCAAAGGTGTGGTAGTGGAAAGGATTTTTGAAATAGAAAGGATTTCTTTTCTCTACAACGGGAAAAAGGTCATTGACGATTTTTCCATAGTGCTGGAACCGGGCATGTCCTATGGTGTTCTGGGTCCCAACGGCAGCGGTAAGACCACCTTGGTCGATCTCATCATCAACCACAGACAACCGGTTGAAGGACGAATACGATATAAGGGTGAGCCCTTGTCCAGTTACACAAGAAAGGCATTGTCCCGGGAAATCGCGCTGGTCCCCCAAAATTTTTATATCAATTTCCCCTTTACAGCCGGAGAAGTGGTCATGATGGGACGTTATCCGCATATGCCACGGTTTTCCGCGCCGTCGTACGCAGATACACGGGTTGTTCAGGATATTATGGAAAAGACTGAAACCCTGGCATTTGAAAACCGCTACATTACACAGCTGAGTGGTGGCGAAAGACAGCGGGTCATTTTTGCACGGGCCCTGGCCCAGGAAGCACCGGTTCTGGTTCTGGACGAGGCCACTTCGAATCTGGATATCAATCATGCCATCAGCCTGATGAAAATGGCGGCCCAGGGTGTGAGACAAGAAAGAAAAACCGTTATCTCGGTGATGCAGGATATGAATCTTGCCGCTGCCTTTTGTGATTATCTTATTTTTTTACGCCATGGGAAAGTCGTTGCCCACGGTCCGGTCAACGAAATCCTCACCCGTGAAACCCTGTGGGCTGTTTTTGGGGTCGAAAGCAAAGTCTACTTTGAGCCGTATCTTGAATCTCTACAGGTGATATTTAAGAAATAGCCATGACATTTCTAAACACATTACTAGCCCTTTTCCTGGTCATGGTCTGCTCCGTCGCCCAGGCGGAAGTCAAACAATCGTCTTTCCGGGCCAACCCTGAAGGTTTTATCGTCGATCAAGCCGGTCGACACATTGATGTTCGACTTCCATTTAAGCGGGTTATCTCTCTTTACGGTGGGCATACTGAAAACCTTTTTGCTCTGGGGCTGGATGCTGAAATCATCGGGGTATCGAGAAACGAAGTTTACCCCGCCAAGGCCTTGACCAAACCGGTCTTCTCTTATCACGAAGACCCGGAGAAATTTATGGCGGCAAGGCCTGACCTGGTTCTGATCCGTCCCATGATCGATCGCGGGTATCCCCAGCTTGTGAAGCGTCTGGAGAAGAACTCCATCAGGGTGGCCTCTCTTCAACCTGGAACAATTGATGAAATGTTTCTTTATTGGGAGATCTTGGGCCGGCTGACGGGAAAACAGGAAAAGGCCGCAGAAATGATTGAACACTTCAAAAAAGAGGTTAAGAAAATTCGATCATTGACCGCCCCGATTTTCCCAAAAAAACGGGTCTACTTTGAAGCGATTCACCGTCGAATGAAGACCTTCTCACCGGAGGCCATGGCCATTTTTGTCCTTGAATCCGCCGGCGGAATCAATGTGGCATGGGATGCCAAGCCGGTGAGAGGCACCAACATCGCTTTCTACGGAAAGGAAAAAATCCTTTCCCATGCAAAGGAAATCGATGCCTTTATTGCTCAGAAAGGGGCCATGAACCGCCCGACCCTCTCGCTACTGAAAAATGAACCCGGCTTTTCGGCGATCAAAGCGATTAGAGACGATCAGATTCTCATCATAGACGAAATGATCGTGTCTCGGCCCACTTTGCGACTCCTACAGGGCGTCCGGAAAATCGGACATTTTCTTTATCCCGCACTCATAAAGGGGGATAACCATTAAAGGGTTTGTCATAGCAGGGACAAAAAGCGGCAGCGGGAAAACCACGCTCACCCTGGGGATGTTGGCTGCCTTATCACGCCGGAGACTCCGGGTGGCCCCCTTTAAGGTGGGACCCGATTTTATCGATCCCGGTCATCATTCAACCGCTGCCCGCGCAACCAGCTACAATCTCGATGGCTGGATGCTCTCGAAAGATTATAATCTGGAAAGCTTTGCACGGCACACCCAGGGTGTTGACATGGCCGTCATTGAAGGAGTGATGGGTCTGTTTGACGGTTATGACGGAAGGAGCGAGGCCGGGTCCACCGCCCAGATGGCCAAGTGGCTCGGTCTTCCTGTTCTCCTGGTTGTGGACGCCGGGAGCATGGCGCGAAGTGCTGCGGCCCTGATACAGGGATTTGAGCGGTTCGACCGGGAATTGAGCTTCGCCGGTGTGGTCTTTAACAACATCGGCAGCAGAGTTCATCTGGACTATCTCATGGAGGCACTGGCGGTAAATTCCAAAATGCCGTGTATGGGTGGTTTGGTTCGAAATGAAAGCGTCAAGATCCCGGAACGGCATCTTGGATTGGTCACGAGGGAGGATCACGGCCTGTCGGTGGATCACATTGAAAAACTGGCGGACCTCATTGAGGAAAATATTGAAGTTGATCGGCTGTTGCAGGGGCTTCCCATTGCCTTGCCTCGCCCGATGCAATTCGCTGTTCCGTCTCCTGCGAAGGAAAAACAGGTCAAAATCGGCGTGGCCAGGGATCGGGCGTTTTGTTTTTATTATCCTGACAACCTTGAAATACTTCAAGGATTTGGCGCTGAATTAACCTTTTTTTCTCCCCTATCGGACCGGGGCCTCCCCGACGATCTGGATGGACTCTATTTCGGCGGAGGGTACCCGGAGCTTTCTGCGGAGAAATTATCCGCCAATACCGCATTGCGAAAACAGATCCTGGAAAAAAGCAGGCAAGAGATGCCGGTTTACGGAGAATGCGGGGGGTTCATGTACCTGTGTCGTGAAATGGGTGACAGGGCCGGAAACATTTTCCCCATGGTCGGATGCTTTCCCTTTCGGACCCTGATGTATCCGCGGTTAAAGTCCCTTGGGTACCGCGAGATTACGCTTTCAAGACCCGCCGTTATCGGCAATGCCGGGCTTTGTGCACGCGGACATGAATTCCATTACAGCGGGATTGTGGCCGATCTCGAAAAGATGCAAATGAAAAAAGTGTTTTCCGTATCGGCGAGGACCGGTCTCAGACAAGAAAACACCGGCTACCAGATCAATCAGACATTGGGCAGCTACATACATCTGCATTTTGGGAGCGAGCCTGAGGTGGCCGAGTCCTTTGTGGAAAACTGTCTAACCTATCAGTACAGAAGAAAGGCAGGCGAATGAAACCCGAGGAAATCGAGGCGTTGAGTTTCAAAATCATCGACCGGGAGGCAGGTACACATGGTTTTCCATCCGAGCAATGGCAGGTGGTACGACGGATGATCCATACTTCTGCAGATTTTGACTATAAGGAGAGTACTCGCTTTCACCCCGATGCCATAAAGGCCGGTTTAGGCGCCATCCGGCATGGAAAACCCATTATCACCGATACGAATATGGCAAGGGTGGGTATCCGAAAAACGGAGCTTCAACGATTCGGGGCGGGCGTGAAATGTTATATCAGTGACAACAAGGTACATCAGATCGCCGCTGAAACCGGTGTTACCCGGGCCAAGGCTGCCGTGGACGCGGCAGTGAAAAAGATGTCGGGCGGGATCTATGTGGTGGGGAATGCGCCCACAGCGCTGCTGCGCCTGATTGAGCTGGTCAAGGAAGAGAAGGCCTCTCCTGCCCTGATTATCGGCCTTCCCGTGGGATTCGTCAATGCTGCAGAGTCCAAGGAGGCACTGATGGAACTGGACTTGCCTTATGTTTCAAACAGGGGGCGAAAGGGAGGTTCCAATGTGGCGGCCAGTGTCGTTAATGCGCTGGCCATCATGGCGGCCGAAGTACCATAAAGGGTATCGGTTCACGGGTTCAAAGGTTCAGGCCTGCCCGCCCGCCTCGATCTGCCTTGGCTGGAGGGCGGGCCTGAGCGAGAGCGATGGCGGGCAGGTCTGAACC
>JABMQV010000060.1 GCA_013203065.1 Desulfobacteraceae bacterium
CACGGCAGCGCAGAGGCTGCTTATCCCAATCGGTCCGCCATCAAACTTTTCAATGATGGTGGTGATAATGTAACGGTCCATCTTGTCCAACCCCTGTTCGTCCACTTCCAGCATGTCCAATGCCCAGCTTGCCACCTTCCGGGTGATGATTCCATCGGCCTTTACCTGGGCAAAGTCACGGACTCTCCTGAGGAGCCTGTTGGCCACCCTTGGCGTACCCCTGGCCCTCCTGGCAATTTCCGCAGCGCCATCTTCTTTGGTTGTGATTCCCAGAAGCTTTGCCGACCGGACAATGATCTTGGTGAGATCCTCGGGCGTGTAAAAATCTACCCGCAAGACCACCCCGAAGCGATCTCTCAAAGGCGGCGTCAAAAGACCCGAACGCGTGGTGGCACCTACCAGTGTAAAGGGTGGCAGGGGGATCTTCATGGTCCTGGCTGAAGGGCCTTGTCCAATGATAATGTCAAGCTCATAGTCCTCCATGGCGGGGTAGAGGATCTCTTCGACCACGTGATTGAGACGGTGAATTTCGTCGATAAAAAGCACATCTTTCGGCTGCAGGCTCGTGAGAATGGCCGCAAGGTCTCCGGGCTTATCGATGACAGGCCCGGAAGTGCCTTTGATACTTACCTGGAGTTCGTTCGCAATGATATGGGCGAGAGAGGTCTTGCCTAAGCCCGGGCTCCCATGAAAGAGGACATGATCCAGGGCCTCGGAACGGCCCCTTGCGGCCTCTATAAAGACCCGAAGATTCCTTTTCATTCCCTCTTGACCCACAAAATCTTCAAGGTTGTCGGGTCTTAGACCTATCTCCGCTGGGATTTCATCGACCTGGGGTTCGGGGCCAATGATTCTTTCTTCCATAAGTCGTCCTTCAGGCAAGAATGTTTAAAGCCTTCCTGATCAAACTTTCCAGCGTCATCTCCTCTGTCCCGGGCCGGGCCTTTTCGAGGGCCGCCTTTGTGGCCTTTGCCGAATACCCCAGGTTAAGGAGGGCTGAGAAGGCATCCTCTATCAATCGCTTTTCTTCAGAATCCGGGACCGGACCCGGCAAAATGTCCTGGTACCCTAAGGCCTTTGAGGCGCGATCCTTCAATTCCAGGGCTATTCTTTCAGCGGTCTTTTTGCCCACCCCTGGAATGGCACGCAGCCGCCTGGCGTCCCCGCCGGCCATGGCCTCCAAGAGCTCCTGGGGACCAATCCCCGAAAGGATGTTGACGGAAAGCTTCGGGCCTATGCCCGAAACCGAGGTCAACATCAGAAAGATCTCTTTTTCAAGTTCTGTGCCGAACCCGAAAAGGGTCAGAGCGTCTTCCCTGACATGGGTATGGATATTGAGATTGACCCGTTGGTTCTTTTCAGGGAGGGAACAAAAGGTCGAAAGGGGGACAATGACTTCGTAACCGATTCCCCCTGCATCTATTATGACGGAGTCGGGCGTCTTCTTGAGTAGTAGACCGCTTAAGTACGCTATCATCTTCTGTAGGAGCGGGGATCTTCAAATCTTGACCAGTTGAGGTGGCATATGGCAGTGGCCAGAGCATCCGAAGCGTCCAGATCTGGTTGGCTTTTGAGTTTCAGTATAACCTGAACCATGGATCGCACCTGTTCTTTCCCTGCTCTGCCATAACCCACCACCGATTTCTTGATTTCCAGCGGCGTATATTCAAAGATGGGGATCTTGCATTCAAGCGCGGCTATCAATGCGGCCCCCCTTGCGTGACCGAGTTTGAGGGCCGACTTGATATTCTTGGCATAGAATACATCTTCGATGGCCATTTCTTGTGGGCTCCATTGGTTCATTACCTCTGAAACGCCCTGGAAGATCTTGTGGATTCTGTCATGGAACGGGATCTTGGCAGGCAACTTGATATGGCCTGAATGAATGCAGACCATTTCTTCGCCATTTTTCTGCACCAGGCCATAGCCTGTAATCCTTGAGCCGGGATCTACCCCCAGCACCAGCATCAGCTCAGGGCCTCCATGACCTCGTCAGAGATATCAAAGTTGCCATACACGTGGCTCGTGTCATCGTGGTCTTCGAGGGCCTGCATCAAATTCAGCACTTGCTGGGCCTTTTTTCCTTCTACTTCCACCGTATTTTTGGGGATCATTGTCACCTCTGAAAAGATATAGGGCAATTTCGCCTCATCCACGGCCTGTTTTACCGCTTCAAAGTCCGAGAGACCCACAACGACCTCAAACTCAGTCTCTTGCTCGTTGACATCCTCTGCCCCGGCCTCCAAGACCAGATCCAGAAGCGGCTCTTCATCCACCATTTCTTTTTCAAAGACAATAAGCCCTTTCTTGTCAAACATCCAGGCGACGCATCCAGGTTCCCCAAGATTTCCCCCGTGACGTTCGAAGAGATGTTTCACGTCCGCCACGGTCCTGTTCTTGTTGTCTGTCAGACAATCCACAAGTACGGCCACACCACCCGGGCCATATCCCTCGTAATTTGCTTCCTCATAAGAGACCCCTTCCAGTTCGCCGGTGCCCTTCTTGATGCCCCTTTCGATATTCTCCTTGGGCATGTTTTCAGACTTGGCCTCAGCAATAGCCGCTCTCAAGCGGGGATTTCCGTCCGGGTCGCCGCCTCCAAGACGGGCGGCCACCGTTATTTCTTTGATGAGTTTGGTAAAGATCTTGCCCCGTTTGGCATCTGCAGCGCCTTTCTTGTGCTTAATTGAACTCCATTTTGA
>JABMQV010000566.1 GCA_013203065.1 Desulfobacteraceae bacterium
CAGTTTGTTGGTGGCGGCAATCCCCGCAGGCGTTGCCCCGATCACAATCACCCTATGCAGGCGGTCCTTTGTTCGCTTCATATTCAGGCACCTTCCCTTCCCTTGGCCTTTTTTTCCGAACTCTTGAGAAGGGCCACACCATAGTCACAGCCTTTATTGAAGGCCTTCTTGTTCATTTCCTCGGTACCCTTTGGAACTGACCCCACCACGGAATCAAGAGCAGCTTCCACTGAAACCGCCCTTGTAATGACAGTGAAAAAACCGAGCATAATGATATTGGCCATCATCTTTCTTCCAAGTTCTTCAGCCATCCGTGTGGAGGGAATGGAGAAAGCAGCTCCCTCGAGGCCCCGGGGTTGAACCAGATCCTGGTCAATAAGGAGGGTTCCTCCCTCCTTTAATTGGCCAATAAACTTATCAAAACCGGACTGTGACATGGAGACCAGAATATCTGGATGCCTTACATAAGGGTAATGGATAGGCCCCTCGGAGATGATTACCTGCGCACTACAGGCACCGCCCCGGGCCTCGGGCCCATAGGACTGGACAAGTGTGCTTTGTTTGTGGTCCCCCAGGACCGCGGCCTTGCCAAGGATGCGGCCCGCAAGCACAATACCCTGGCCCCCAAATCCGGTGATTGTGATCTCCTGTCTCGGTGTCTGTTCTTTTTTCTGGGTCATGGGTCTAAGTTTCAGGTTCCAAGTTTCAGGTTGCAGGTTTCGAGTTACAACTATGCAGCCTTTTCCTCGTCCATTAATTCCTTTGGCCGGCATGTGTTGTCATATCTTTCTGAGCAAGTGGGACGTTCCACGTCCACAAACTTCCCCAGGATGATGCCCCTGTCAAAGTCTATGTCCAGTTCTGAAGGATGTGCATCGTTCTTGATAAGGGTCTGTTCCTGATAAACCCGCATGGTATCAAGCGCCGCTTCCTTATTACGCCGCCCGTAGTTTATGGGACAGGGGGCCAGAACTTCGATAAATGAAAAACCGTGTCTCAGGAACCCCTCTTGAATGGACTCCGTAAGGTCGCGGGTGTGCAGAATGGTCCACCTGGCCACATACGTAGCCCCTGAGGCGTAGGCCAGCAGCGGAAGATTAAAGGCGGGCTCGGGATTACCAACGGGTGTGGTGGTGGTCCTCGCCAGGTAAGGCGTGGTGGCCGCTGCCTGACCGCCTGTCATGCCATAGTTGAAATTATTGACACAGACAATGGTAAGGTCCACATTCCTTCGGGCCGCATGGATAAAATGGTTCCCGCCGATGGCAAAAAGGTCTCCGTCGCCACTGAACACCACGACATTGAGTTCCGGGTTAGCCAGTTTCATTCCGGTTGCAAATGGGATGGCCCTCCCATGGGTGGTGTGGTAGGAGTCCACATTGGCATACCCGGCACCGCGTCCCGAGCATCCGATCCCCGAAACCATGACGGTCTTCTGAAGATCTATTTGGCTCTCTTTCATGGCTATGAGGCACGAGGAAAATGCCGTGCCAATGCCGCAGCCCGGGCACCAGATATGCGGAATGCGATCTGTCCTAAGAAGGCCATCCAGGGGATGACCGGGTTGCTTCTTGTGCTGGTTCATTACCTCCCCTCTTTGCATAACAGGTGTTTGGCCGCTTGGCCCGCCGTCCCTAAAAACCTTTCTTTAAGGTCTCAATAACCCGGTCCGGGGAGATAATGGTTCCCCCGGGGTGGCCAACCAGGAGGGCCGGGACCTTACCGCAGGCACACCTTTCCACCTCCAGATGGATTTGACCCAAGTTGATCTCAACGGTTACGAAACCCTTTACCCTCTCTGACAACTCTCGGATCTGATCTTCGGGAAAAGGCCAGATCGTATTCAATTTCAGAAGCCCCGCCTTGATACCTTCTCCCCTGGCCTCCTCAACCGCAGCCCGGCTGGTGCGGGCGGAGACACCGTAAGAGACAATGACTATCTCCGCATCTTCAAGCTCATAGCCCTCAGTGGATATGATATCATCCAGGTTTCTGCGAATCTTTCCCACCAGCTGTGCCATCATCTTCTCTTGGGCCTCGACGGTCATGGCCGGATAACCCATTTCATCATGGGTCAGCCCTGTCACGTGGATGTTGTACCCTTCTCCTGCAATGGCCATGGGAGGCACCCCGTTAGGACCCGGCTCGAAAGGCTTGAACCTATCCTTTCTCCCCTTAGCCCTAGGTCTCGATACAGTCTTTATGGCCTTGGCCTTTGGTATGACGACCCTCTCGCTCAGATGGCCTACCATTTCGTCAGTCATTATGAGGACAGGAACTCTGTAAGTCTCACTCAGATTGAAGGCCCTGATGGTCTGGTAAAAGATCTCCTGGGGAGATGAAGGCGCAAGGGCAATGATTTCATAGTGACCGTGAGAGCCCCACCTTGCCTGAAGCATATCCCCTTGAGCCCCTTGGGTTGGGAGCCCTGTGGATGGACCGGCCCGCTGCACATTTACAACCACGCAAGGGGTCTCGGTGCAGACGGCCAGGCCGATATTTTCCATCATCAGGCTGAAACCTGGCCCTGAGGTGGCGGTCATGCTCTTTACCCCGGCACACGAACCCCCAATGACCGAGGCCATGGCCGCAATTTCATCTTCCATCTGGATAAATGTTCCGCCTACCTCCGGCATACGTGCGGACATGTGCTCGGCAATTTCGGTGGCAGGTGTGATGGGGTACCCACCGAAAAATCGGCAACCAGCCGCCAGAGCTCCCTCGGCACAGGCCACGTCACCTGTCACAAAATGTTCACCTGTCAGGACCGCTGGATTCATATCTTCCCCATTCCCAGCCCCTAATCCGTGGGTGCTTCCACTGAATAGATGGCAAATTCAGGGCAAATAATTTCGCAATAATGGCAATTTACACACTCGTCCGAAATTTTGACGCTCGGAGGGTGGTATCCTTTTTGATTAAATTTTGTGTCAAATTCAAGCACATCCTTGGGGCAGAATTCGATACAATACCCACACCCCTTGCAACGGTCTTCCAGGATATGGACCTTGCCACGGGATATCTGGATTTCTCCTAAATCAAGTGGAACCCGCCAAAATGTCATGTGCCTTTCCTTATTCCAGGCCAAAAAGCCCTGTTGTTGATTTCAAGAATCTGGGATTATATTCCTGTGTCGGGGCATGTCAAGCAAAAAATATTCAGTGAACTGTAAATTTTGGAGACAGGGTATTGTTTTTTGGTGGAGTGTCAATGAATATCGTTGTTCTTGAATGTAAAACACAAATTCTTGTCTGTAGTTGGTCTGCTAACCGTACACTTGAGTGAAAGAAAAATATTTCTAGGAAACAGTTACCAGGACACCCC
>JABMQV010000567.1 GCA_013203065.1 Desulfobacteraceae bacterium
CGCATCAAATTGCCTGCTTACCGCCCCACGCAGGGGGTCCTAATGAGACGAACCTTTGCTTGGGCTGAGGCGAATCATGAAAGCTCCAAAAAACAGACGGGTATTTGTTATCGGATACGCCGCGGCAACGCCGCTTGGCAACACCTTTTCCGCGACATGGGAACGGGCCGTTAGAGGAGAGGCCGGTTTCCGGAAAATTACAAGATGCCAGGTCAAATCTTTGAGTAACGTGGTGGGTGAAATCCCCGACTGGGATCCTTTGTCCCTGGAATTTACAAACAGAAAAGAGGTGCATAACTGGAATGCCGATTTTGTCATCCTGACCATGGCAATCTGTAAGGAAGCCCTGGATCATTCAGGCATTGAAATGGACAAAGATACGGCCCCAAGGACGGCCTGCCTGATCGGATCTGCACTCAATGGGACAGATTCTTTTCGTATCGCAATGGATAATTATCTGCACAAGGGGCGTTTGAAGGTGAGCCCATACCTTCTCCCAAACCTGTGTTCCAATATGCCATCGGGCAAGGCCGGAATGATGCTGGGGTTTACGGGCCCGATTTTTTCTCCCCAAGGGGCCTGCGCCTCGGGAAATTATGCAACGGGAATCGGTTCGCGGATGATTCGGGATGGGGACTGCGACTTTGCACTGGCAGGCGGGGCCGAAACCTGCATCGTCCCTGAAATCGTCCATGGTTTTGAAAACATGAATGCCACAATAAAGGTTGTTCCAGGAGACCGTGCCCACGACGACCCATCCCAGGCCTCCCGGCCTTTCAGTATCGATAGAAAGGGGTTTGTCCTCTCCGAAGGGGGAGGGGTGCTTGTCCTGGCTGCCGAAGAGATGCTGACAACCTATGGATTGAGGCCAAAGGCCGAGGTCCTGGGAATCGGCTGGAATTCCGATGCGTATCATTTTGTGAAGCCCAATAAAGAGACGGTTATTCTCTCAATACGAGAGGCCATTGAAGATGCCGGATTGCAGCCGGGAGATATTCAATACGTCAACGCCCACGGCACATCAACGCCAACGGGGGACAGCGCTGAAATTGAATGTCTGAGGACCGTATTTGGCGAGCACCTCCCAAAGATCCCCGTATCATCCAATAAGTCTCAAATCGGACATACCCTGGGGGCTGCGGCTGCCATAGAAGCTGCCTTGAGCATAGAGGCAATGCAAAACGGAATGCTACTCCCAACCATTAACCACCTGCCCGATCCGGAACTTGATGATGTGGATGTCGTTCCCAACGAGGTACGGAAACAGGATTATCACCTATTTCTTTCCAATGCCTTCGGGTTCGGCGGGACAAACTGTTGCGTCGTGTTTAAGGGTGTATAGAATGAGACCAAAACCATTTATTCCGGAAATATTTGAGAATGACGAACGGTACGTGAAGGACAAGACCGGCGGACTGGTCTGGCACCGATGCAGGAATCGAGTCCTTTATGCAGATACGGATCGCTCACAGATCGTCTATCATGCCAACCATATGCGCTTCTTTGAGCTCGGAAGGGCTTCCTTGATGCGCGATGCAGGCCGCTCTTATCGCGAGATCGAGGAAAGTGGTTATATATATCCCATTATAGAGGTGGGGATTCAGTATTACACGCCCCTGTACTACGATGATCCCATGTGGATTCACACGCATCCTGCGAAACTTGAGAGGGTCAGGCTTCAGTTTGACTATGTTATCACCCATGCAGACTCCGGTGATATTGTCTGCAAGGGGTTCACAAGGCACTGCGCACTCAATTCCTCGGGTAGACCCGTAGCGATTGATGAAAAGACCATAAATCTGTGGAAGACCTTCCCGAAGTAATCAAGAAAGTACGGCTGCCCCTTGAAATAGGAATGGATCCTTATCTTATGGATCATCGCTTTGAGGGCAAGGCTGTACTTCCCGCCGTAGAAGCCATGCAATTGCTAGCTGCATCGACCCAAAAACATCTGCCGCATGTAGACGTAGCCTTGATGACCGACGCCCGGTTTGACAAATTCTTTTATACCGGGACGACGAAGGGGTCGATGGCGGTCTACAATGAAATCGAGGTTTACGAGGATGGTTGTATCTGTTCAAAACTGATTACCAGGAGCAGATCACCAAAGAGTTCAATTACCCGCACCAAGGAGCATGTGATCATCCGATTTGGAAAAAAAAACGATGAAACCTGCCCGCTGCCGCTTGATTTTGTCTCGGCTCTGGAAGGGGTAACCTTTGATGTTCCATCGCAGAGGCTTTACAGCGACCTTGTCCCCTTTGGACCCGCTTACCAAAATGTCGGAGGAACCCTGTTTCTCTCTGAAAAAGGCGCTGTTGCAAAGCTTCAAGGCGGGGATATTGAAGGTTCTCCGAGATTACTGGGTTCTCCTTTCCCCCCGGACGCGGCCTTTCACGCGGCCTCTGCCTGGGGACAACGATATGCAGGGATCATTGGATTTCCTGTGGGCTTTGACAAACGGATGGTTTTTCATCCAACCCGTCCGGGAGAAAATTATATCGCCAGGATC
>JABMQV010000061.1 GCA_013203065.1 Desulfobacteraceae bacterium
AAATCCTCCCAAGATAATCAAGACGATCTGGACATTTTTCTCTTTTTCTCACCACCGGAGCGAAAGGCAGAACTAACAAAGGGCTATCCCGGCCCGTGGGAATTTGCGCCTCAGGCCGACGGACATCTGGGTGAGCGGATGGGGTTGGCCTTCAGGGGTCTGTTTTGTAAGGGATATGAACAGATAGTTCTTGTGGGAAGTGATGTGGCTGATCTCACGGTCTCTGATATGACGGAGGCTTTTGGACTTCTCAAAGAAAAGGAAGTGGTCCTGGGGCCCGCAAAAGATGGTGGCTTTTATCTGATTGGATTGGCTTTCCCCTTTGAAAAAATATTCCAATTCGATTCCTGGTCCACTTCCTCCATATTTAAAAGGACCCTGCAGTGCCTCGATAATGCTGATCTTACGGTCGGGACCCTCTCAGAGAGGAATGACATCGATCAAGCAGAAAACTTGGTCTACATAAAGGATCAGTCTCTCTTTACCGACCAGATTTCAATCATAATACCTTTCATGGGGAGGGTATCCCGGCTGGCCTCTTTAATCGATTCACTTGAGGCCCAGTTATGGCCTGGTGATGAGATCATTATCGTGAAGGGGGGACCATTTTCTGAGAAAAGAATGGAAGATATCACCCCCAATACACGCCTTGTGACAGGACCCAGGGGGCGGGGGATTCAGCTGAGTCATGGCGCCAGATGGGGAGAGGGCAAGCTCTTTTGGTTCCTCCATGCGGATGTTGTTCCACCTACCAACTTTGGGTATCATATCAGAAAGCTGTCACAGACCGTCGACGCAGTTTTAGGCTGCTTTAAGCTGGATTATGGGGCCTCACGTTTCTCTCTCCGACTGGTAGCCGGATATGCCAACTTCCGTACCCGGTACCTGAGATTGCCGTATGGCGATCAGGGGCTTTTTTGTCGCAAAGAGGTCTTTGAAAAGGTGGGAGGGTTTAGGAAACAATTTTTGTTTGAAGATGTGGATTTTGTAAGGTCCTGCAAGAAACTGGGAAAAATCATGATTATCCCTCAGCCCTTGTATTCCTCTCCCCAAAGGTATTTAATGGGCGGCATCCTCCGAACTTCATTCAAGAACCAATTCCTGATGCTTTTCTACCTTTTGGGCATGAATGACAGGAAACTCTATTCCCTTTACTACGGGAGAAATCGTATGCGGGAGGTAAGGCCATTAGAACAGGGAGGTTTTTATGCAATCTCAAAACACTAAGATCGTCTGTACCATCGGCCCGTCGAGCAGTTCGATAAAGACTTTGAGACAACTGATCAGGGCCGGGATGGATGTGGCCCGCCTAAATTTTTCTCACGGTTCGCATAAAGGCCACAAAGGGGTGATTCGTTCCGTACGGAGACTCTCGACGGAGTTAGACAAGCCAGTGGCGATCCTTCAAGATCTCCAGGGACCCAAGATACGAACCGGGGAGTTGAAAGAGGGGAGGGTAGAACTCAAGAAGAATCAGGAGTGGACGATAACAACACGCAGGATAAAAGGGGGGCAGGGGCTTATTTCCACAAACTACCGGGGCATTGTGAGTGATCTAAAAAAGGGCGACGCCATTTTGATAGATGACGGCATGATCGAGTTGAAAGTCTTGTCCAAGGACAAGGAACGGCTTTATTGTAAGGTGGTTAGCGGTGGTATCCTGGGTGAACGTAAGGGCATCAATCTGCCCGGGGTCAGGACCAGAATCCCTTCTTTGACAAAAAAAGACAAAGAAGACTTGAAGGTGGGCATTGAGGCGGGGGTGGATTATGTGGCCATTTCCTTTGTTCGAAGCGCTAAGGATGTTAGGGCACTAAAAAGATTCCTCAAGAATAAAAAGGTTGACATCCCGGTCATTGCAAAGATCGAGAAGCCACAGGCCCTGGATGAACTCGAGGGAATTCTGGATGTCTGTGAGGGGATAATGGTGGCACGGGGAGATTTGGGGGTCGAACTTTCCCTGGAGAAGGTGCCGGTGGCACAAAAGAGAATGATCCGAATGGCAAATGAAAAGAGGAAACTGGTGATCACCGCCACGCAGATGCTTGAGTCCATGACGGATCATCCACGCCCGACTCGAGCCGAGACTTCTGATGTGGCAAATGCCATCCTGGACGGGACAGATGCCGTCATGTTATCGGCCGAGACCTCCGTAGGCAAGTATCCGGTGGAATCCGTGAGGATGATGAGGAAGATCGCCCGGGAGACGGAAACCAGTTTTCCTTTCAAATCCTCTCTTGGTCCTAAAGTCTCCAATTTTCCGGATGCCATTGCCCAGGCCGGTTGCCAGGCAGCCGATAACCTTGGACTAAAAGCCATCGTGGCCTTTTCGCAATCGGGGTTTACCGCAGCCCTCATTTCCAAACACAGACCCTCGGTTCCAATCATAGCCTGCACCCCTGATGAGGAAGTCCAACGACGGTTGGCTCTCTACTGGGGAGTCAACGCAAGGGTTGTACCTCGTTTGATCGACACAGATAAAATGATTGAAACGCTAGAAGACCTTCTCCTGAAGGAAAGGCTTGCCAAGAAGGGAGACAGGATCGCTATACTTGGGGGTGCGCCCCTTGCGGCGAGGGGAAAGACAAACATGATGAAATTGCATGTGGTGCAATAAAAAGAGTACCCAGCCTTTAGTCTCTCAAATTGACCTCCCGATAGACCTGGAGCCCGCTAAAAATGAAATGCCTAAATTACCAGTTTGAGAATGTATGGAAATGAATCAAACAATATTGCAATATCAGGTAATAGGAGAATCTGAGTTCTAAATTATAAAAGGAGAGGCGGCAAATGAACGACAGAAGTGAAGTAGCCGTAGTGAAGGGAAAACAAATCGATCAGATGGTCAAGGAAGCGGTATCCATGGTTGGCGGCATAGGAAGTGTTGTAAAGCCGGGAGATAGCGTTCTCGTCAAACCCAATATATGCTTACCCCTGCCGCCTGAGAAAGGTGATTCAACGAATCCTGAGGTCGTCGCCGCACTTGTAAATCTTGCCAAGGAGGCGGGTGCGGCGAGAGTAATTGTTGGAGAGAGTGCTTGCTGGGGGCTCTATGCACCTGATAATTTCGAAATTTCTAAGATAGCGGAATACTCGGAAGAGGCAGGGGCTGAACTCTCCTACTTCGATGAGGAAGAACGGATAGAGGTTGAGGTCCCGGACGGAATTCTCTTGAGAGAAGTAAGTATCCCTAAGATCGTCAAAGACGTTGACGTAATCATCAACGCTCCAAAAATGAAGAATAATTTTGTAACTATGGTAACTCTGGGCATTAAGAACCTTTTGGCGTTTCTCACCCCTGAAGACCGATACGGCCTGCACAGGGGTGTAAATGGGGTAGAGTTGTCCTATGTTCTTGTCGATTTGCTGAAGGTGCTTAAACCTCAATTAACGGTGATTGATGGGATTGTCGGGATGGAGGGATTTGGGCCGCACAGCGGTGATCTCATTAATATGGATTTAGTGGTGGCGGGCAAAGATATCGTTGCGGTCGATGCTGTTGCCTCCGAGATCATGGGCTATCAGGCTATGGAAATACCAACAACACAAATTGCATGGAAGCAAAACCTGGGGATCGGTGAACTGTCGAAAATAATGGTTAGAGGCCAAAAAATCGAAGATGTTCGAAAGCATTTTACTCGTCCTATAATTAAATACATAAGCGATAATTCAAACGTTACAACATATTTTGGAGGAGTTTGCGGAGGCTGCATCTATAGGATAGAGGAGACGGAGAATGCCATTGGAATAGACCCGAAAAAGAAATATGCCCTTGTGTTCGGTCGAAGAGTAAACCTGCCTGAAAAAATGGATGCCGATGAGATATGGCTCATTGGTGATTGCACGGCACCTTACAAAAGCAAGTACAAGAACACCGTTTTCGTTAGTGGATGTCCCCCCTTGGAGTGGTACATTCATGGTGTGAGGCTTCCGCATTGGTCAGAGCAATATGGAAGGGAATTTCGTACCTACCCTGTGGACATAAAAAAGCAAAGCGAAGGCATAAACCGGGCCCGTAGGCGGATTTCTAAAAATTAAATCAGAAATGGGGATTTTCTGGAAAAATGGGTTGTGGGCGATGACAATTATTCCCCATAGGGAGAGATAATTCCATAACTGAGATGACCGGGGCACAGGCTATTGTTCAATCTCTGAAGCAATACGGCGTGAACATGGTCTTCGGGCTGCCGGGGGTTCAACTTGACCAAGTCTTTGATGCTCTTTACGATGAGCATGAGTCCATCAGTGTTTTGCACACGCGTCATGAACAGGCGACAGCCTATATGGCTTTCGGATATACCCAGGCAACCGGAAAATCGGGCGTTGGTCTAGTCGTACCCGGGACCGGGTCTATTAAACGTAACGGCAACCTTGTCGACAGCATATGCTGAATCTCCCCATTGAATTGGGTTCATTGCAGAAACAGGAAGTCGAGTCCTTTCTCTTATTGTAGCACTTCATCCAGCGCTTTCCGGATAGTTTGCCAATTTTCATATTTCAAGAGGTTTCATGGCAAAACCTTTGTATCAATCAAATTGGATACTTAGCCTGTGGCCTGTAATGCTGCACTAAAATCCTGATTCAGAAATAACGAAACCGGTCGATTTTAGGGTAAGGAAGTTATCTGATATTGTCGTCAGAAAATAATTTCTTGAAAAATAGTAAAATTTCCTTGACAGATTTGATTATTTGTAGAATCAATAATTAAATTCTTGAATAGAGGTAGTTCAAATGAAAGCCAAAATAGATATAGGCCCCAAAATAAGAGATGGCAGACTGAAAAAGGGGCTAAAACTTAAGGATGTGGCCAGCGCGACGGGCCTCTCAGTTAGTCTCATCTCTAAAGTGGAAAACAACAACACCTCTCCATCGCTTTCTACTCTCATTAAATTATCGAATTTCCTTGGCATGGATGCCAGCTATGTCTTGGGAGAGAGTGAAAACAAGAGGGGTAGCGTTGTCTGTCATAAGGAAGACCGAAAGGTCTGGACCAGCGATGAC
>JABMQV010000568.1 GCA_013203065.1 Desulfobacteraceae bacterium
AATGCTGTTATCCCAACAGGGCCTATAAGGGCAAAGGGGCTCCTCTTACCAAAGACAGTGGGGTTCTTGGTGGCGAAAAACAGATGGACCAAATCTGCCGTATGATCGGGGTGGAAATGGGTGATGAAAATCCGGCTGATCAGTTCATGGTTTAGACCGGCTTTCGGCAGCTGACGGAGAGTTCCGGGGCCCATATCAAGAAGGACCAGATCGCCACCCACCATCAGGGCCAAAGAAGGCGATGCCCTGTAGCTCAGCGGCATCGCAGTACCAGAACCCAATATAATCAATTCCATTTCGAAACTCCAATTATCGGTCTATACCCCCGGATATTCCAACACCGTTGCGGGCTTCCATAGCCGAAAAGATCTTATATTTTGTATAAGCTCGACTAGTCAACAGTTATTAAAATTGAAGGCTTGCTTATCGACCGACAGGAAGCCCATGCCCTGTTCATATGGCGCCACGGACATCCCCTCATGTCAGATCCCAGCGGCGGAATAGATGATCACCTTCCTTTGCTCCTTGAGAACGGGGATTTGTGGAAAACAGGGTAGTCGGCGAAAGGAGGTCATGATTTTGAAGGGGGCGGGTCTTTTTTTGAAGAGCAGGGCTTAACCAATAATAACAATAAGTTATATCCATGTAATTTTGGTGGGAAGATGAGGGTTTCAGTAAAGGGAAACTTCTTCCAAGATAATTGAAATTTATGTTAGTTTTTTCTTGACACCATTTGAAAATTGACTATAAAGACCACTTGTGACAAATTGCACAAGGTCTTGGTCCATCGGATGGCACACAGGTGTCCAGGGTTCGGGTGATCCAAATGATCCGAGAGAAAAGTGAATAAATACAAGGAGGATATTGGATGTCAAATTTAATTGTACCACATGGCAAAGAAGAAAGACTGGCCCCGCTTTTGCTAGAGGGAGAGGAACTCCAGGCGGAGATCGAAAAGGCCAAAACACTCAAACAGCTAAAAATTACGTCGAGGGAGGCCTCGGATCTTATTATGATGGGGATCGGCGCCTTTACGCCTTTGACCGGTTTTATGACAAAGGCCGACTGGCAGGGTGTTTGTGACAACTTCATGATGACGGACGGGAATTTCTGGCCCATCCCTATAACCGTTTCAACCGATGATGAGGAAGTCAAAGAAGGTGATGAAATTGCATTGGTGGATGAAGAGACGGGAACAACGATTGCGACAATGCAGGTCTCTGAGAAGTACACCATTGACAAAGAGTATGAATGCAAGGCCGTTTTTACCACCACCGATGTGGAACACCCAGGGGTTGAGAAGGTGATGGCCCAGGGCAAGTACAATCTTGCGGGCCCTGTGAAGGTTATCAGTGAGAGCTTTTATCCCGAGGAGTTTAAAGGCCTTTACCAGAGGCCAGCCGAGTCAAGGAAGATCTTCGATGACCTGGGATGGAGGCGGGTCGCTGCTTTACAGCTTCGAAATCCCATGCACCGGTCCCATGAATTCTTGGCAAAGATTGCCGTTGAGGTGATGGACGGGGTGTATATCCATCAGTTAGTGGGTAAGCTGAAAGCGGGCGATATTCCGGGAGATACGCGCGTCAAGGCCATCGGGGCCCTTGTGGACAACTATTTTGTGGAAGGAACCGTGGTCCAGGGGGGATACCCCATGGAGATGAGGTATGCCGGGCCAAGAGAAGCCCTGCTTCACGCCACTTTCCGACAGAATTACGGATGTAGCCATATGATCATCGGCCGCGATCATGCAGGGGTTGGCGACTATTATGGCCCTTTTGACGCCCAAAAGATCTTCAACGAGATTCCCGAAGGGGCGCTTAAATGTGAGAACCTCAACATTGACTGGACATTTCATTGTTACAAGTGCGGCGGGATGGCCTCCATGAGGACCTGCCCACACGGTAAAGAGGACAGGCTCCTGCTGTCGGGAACCATGGTCAGGAAGACCTTATCAGAAGGCGGTGAACTCCCTGCAGAATTCTCCCGGCCCGAGGTGGTTAAGATACTCCAGAATTACTACCAGGGGCTTGAAGAGAAGGTCGAGATAAAGCTCCACGGGGCAGCTACCGGCGAAGTCAATAAATAGCGACAAAAGCCACTTTTTATCTTAAGGAAAAAGTGGCTTTTTCTTGAAATCCATGGTGTATGATCCTTGAACCTTGTTTCGAGAAAGGAGGTGCAAAAAGACGAGTTTTCCAACCACCAAAACCAATGAGGACTTTAACTTGTAAATCTAGGAGGTGTAATAATGCCAAGTTTTGTAATTGCAGAAAAGTGCGATGGTTGCAAAGGGCAGGACAAGACAGCTTGTATGTATATTTGCCCCAACGACCTGCTGTACCTGGATATGGAGAAGATGAAGGCATATAACCGCGATCCTTCCATGTGCTGGGAATGCC